>CAYWND010000427.1:0-1015 GCA_964459085.1 uncultured Oceanibium sp.
ACGGTGTCGCATCGTCCCCATCGGTGCAAGGGGATTCTGCTGGTCCGCGCAGGGTGGGCCGCGCAGGGTGGGCCGCGACGTCAGCCCTCGCCGGTATAGTCCCTGCCAGCCGGGCCGCGATAGCGGGCAGTCAATTCGGCCGGAACCTCGCTGCCATCGACCAGGAACGGCAGGATGCCCTTTCGCAAGGATCCGCCCAGCGCCGTTTGGATGTCGTCATCCGATCGGGTCACGCGCTGGGACATCCTCCGTCCCCATCGGGCCAGATGATCGTACAGGCGGGTGATCTCGGCCTTGTGCCCGGAGGTCTTGGCCAGGTCGCGGAACTCGTCCGGATCCCGCGCCAGATCGAACAGGATCGGGCGGAACCCGCCTTCGGCATGGATCAGTTTGAACCGTCCGTCAAAGACCATGAACAGCCGGGCATCGCGCGGCGCCACGCCCAGCTTCGTGCACTGGGCCGTCATGGCGTAATCGTATTCCGAGATCACGACCTGCCGCCAATCGTCGGGGGAGAGGCCCTCGAGGAACGGCTGCAGGCTGCGGCCCTCGACAATGTGGTCCGGCACCTTGCCGCCCGCGGCCTCGATAAAGGTGGCGGCCAGGTCGATGCTCTCGACCAGTGCGTCACAGACCGAGCCGCGCGTTTCATCGGCAGAAGCGCGGGGATCAAAGATGATCATCGGGATCTTGACGGCGGGCTCGTGGAACATGTCCTTTTCGCCCAGCCAGTGGTCGCCCAGATAGTCGCCATGATCCGAGGTCAGTACGATCATCGTCTCCGCTAGCGCCCCGGTCGCCTCCAGATGATCCAACAGGCGGCCAAGCTGGTCATCGCACTGCGCAATCAGCCCCATATAGGCCGGGATCACCTTGTCCCGGACGGCGTCGCGTTGAAACGCGGCTGCGATGCGGCTGTCCATATAGGCCCCAAGGATCGGGTGGGGGTCCTGCCGCTCGACCGCGTGGCGTTTGGCGGGGGCGATATGATGCGGTCCGTAAAGCGTGTTGTAGG
>CAYWND010000427.1:1038-3081 GCA_964459085.1 uncultured Oceanibium sp.
GGCTTGATATAGCTCAGATGCGCACACCACGCGCCCTGCGCCTGATCCAGAAACTCGATCGCGCGGCTGGTAAGCCACGGCGTCTCGCTGTCGCGCTCGCGGATATTGGCGGGCCGATCGGCGTTCTCCAGTAACCAGCCGGATGCGATCTGGCCGTCCCGGATCCCTGCATTGGCATTGTTGGCCCACGGATTGTCGGCCGCATAGCCCTGGTCCTGCAGATAGGCGTTATAGGGTGACCGGGCACTGTCATAGGCCCCATCCGGCCCTTCGGCCCAAAGCCCGTCATCGCGCACCCAGGTATCGAACCCGCATTCCGCCTGGCGGGCGCCGATCACGCTGTCGGGCGACAGGCCGAGGCGCGCCATGCCGTCGGCATCCGCGCGCATATGCGTCTTTCCGATCAGCCAGCAGTCCATGCCGCAGGCGCGCAGGTGATCGCCCAACGTCATTTCGCCCACCCGCAGCGGATAGCCGTTGTATTGCGCACCATGACTGGACACGTAACGACCGGTGTAAAACGACATCCGGCTGGCCCCACAGACTGGCGATTGCGCATAGGCATTGGTGAACCGCACCCCCATCCGCGCGACGCGGTCGAAATTCGGAGTTCTCAGATGCGGGTGCCCGGCGCAGCCAAGGTAGTCAAACCTCAGTTGGTCATACATGACAAAGAGGATGTTCATTGCCCTGAGCTCCCGTTTCACCCGTGCGCTGCGTCAGCCAGGCAACGATGATAGGGCAGGGCAGGGCGCAATGACCAGTTTCCGCATACCTTTTCTCGTGGGCCGGGATGTGAAAGACTGCCGCCATGTCTCCGCCGTGCCGCAACCTCGTGACATGAAACTGTTTTCGGACCGCAACCGCCCGGTGCATCAGGGGCCCTATCCGCTGGAGCGGCTGGCACGCGGCCCGATGCCGGATCTGAAAACGGTCCCGCCATGCCACCCCCTGGATTTCGAGCGTGCCGACACTCCGGCGTCTATCGTGAACGCAATGCGAGACTATCAGGCGATGATGGACGCAATCCGCGATGGCCTGGTGAACCGCGCGCGTGCGGATTGTCCCTCGGATCCCGTTGAACGGGCGCGGCACCTCAAGGCATTCGGGTACTTCTCGGATGCGGACATGGTGGGAATAGGCAACGTTCCAACACAGGCGATCCTTTCCGCACCAATACGGAATCCCGGGGTCGATCACCTTGCGACCGAGCTCAGGACGCGCCAGACCAAGACGCTTGCCTCGGGCATCGACCTTATAATGGCGGACCTGAAAGACTCGATGCAGGCGCCTCCGTCGACCATCGCGGGCCACACCCGGTCGCTGGTCTTCCTTTACGTCATGCCACGCGATCCGCGCCCGGACGAACCAGGGGCCGACTGGATTGGCGGGGCGCAGGCCCATCGTGCTGCGCTTCGAGCCACCGAGACCGCCGTCGTTCTCGCCAACTACATCCGTCTGCTGGGCTGGGACGCCAAAGCGCACACACCGACCAGTACGGATGTCGATTTGAACGTCCTTACCGTTGCGGCAGGTCTCGCCAATGTCGAAGACGGGGCCCTGGTCAATCCATATGTGGGGACCCGGTTCGGCGTGGCCGCCGTCACGACCGATTTCGACCTGGCCACCGACGCCCCCCTGGCCCCGTTGGCGCAGCAACCCCGGTTTCGCACCCACGGACCCGCCTGGTGGGTCGGGGCGGGGTTTCGTCGCAGCCGTTTGAACGGCGACCCCTTCGCGCGCCGGAACTTCGCCGATGGGCCACATCCTTTCGAGACGCTGAAACGTGTGGACAGCCCGACAACCTATATCGATGAACCCAATGTCGCGCGGGTGCCCAAGCGCACCGACATGTTCGCCCGCGCGCAGTTCGGGGACATGGGGGCAGCCAATCAAAAGGCCGCGACCGGCGGCTACTATGCCCGCAAGGCTGCCACTTCGATGGCACAGCGTCGCTTGTTGGGGGCGTTCGTCCTGCTGCAGGACGGATCGCCCGCGTCCGGCCCGCGCCCGGACGATGCGGCCCGGAACGCCCTCAACATC
>CAYWND010000428.1:0-3080 GCA_964459085.1 uncultured Oceanibium sp.
GTTGAACGCGATGCCTGACGCGCGGCTGTCAGAGCCCCCAACACCAGCAGAGCGGATCCACCAGACCTTCTGTGGCACATAAAAAAAAGGGCGCCCCGCGGGGCGCCCAATTTTTTGGATACTCGACCAGATCAGTTCGAGGTGGTGGAGTCGTCGTCGCTTCCAGCGGCAGCGGCAATAACCAGGATGGCCAGAAGCGGCACGATCCAGGCGGCGCTCGATCCGCCCATCGGCGCAGCTTCTTCGGGTGCTGGGTCCGCGGGAACGAGAACGTCGAGATTGCCGGCATAAGCAGCAGCGGCTGCCACAACGCCGAGGCCGACGATTGTCCAGAACAGTTTCATGTTAAACTCCAGAGTACGTGCTATAGCGATATCACGAAGCCTGCGCCCTTAACGACTGTCAACTGCAGCGGTCGGAATGGGCTGGGAAACATTCAAATTATGTGCGAATTGATGCGATAACACCACATAACGACCGTTTCCGGCGAAATCGATGCTGATTTGTATTGCGATCTGTACGCGCGAACGCCCGCGACTTCTGCGAAATTGCCTCGCCTCCATTGCGGCGCTGACACCGGTTTCGGGTGTATCAACGCAGGTCTTGGTGGTCGAAAACACCACCGAACCCGAATGCACCGAAATCATCGAGCAGGCATTTCCCGATGACCGGGCCCTTCATGTACACGAGCCTCGACTTGGCTTGGTCTGCGCGCGCAACCGTGCCCTGGACGAAGCGGACGCTTTGGGTGCCGAGTGGATGGCCTTCTTTGATGATGACGAAGTTGTCGATCCGGACTGGCTGACCACGATGGTTCGCGCGATCGAGGAATTTCACCCGGGGTCGTCGATTCTAACAGGCCCCCGATGGAAGATCCGGACACGGGGTGCATCGCCTTATCTGCCAGTTCAGTATGGCTTTCCAGAGCATGGAGACAAAATCACGGCGGCACAAACCAACAATGTCCTGATCCACCGTTCCATTTTCGGCGCGGACGGGGCGAGTGAAAGGTTTGACCTGGCGTTCAACTTGTCAGGAAGTGAGGATACCGAGTTCTTTATGCGACTGGCCAGAAATGGCGTCGACATAAGGTACGTACCCGATGCGATTGCTTATGAGAAACTGGCGAGCGATCGGGTGACTCTGGGCTATCATCTGGCGCGTATCCGTGAATATCAGACCAATGCCGGGCGGATTCGAAGGACGTTTATGTCGCCCACACGTGCATTGGCATCCGATATGCTCAAGCTAAATCGCGCGCTGGTTTGCACGATTGCATATACCCTTGCTGCAGCGGTGGTTGTCGTATTGGATCGCGACCTGGCCCGCCGGTGCGCCGGATTGGCCCTGCAACAGACCGCAAGGATCGCCGGTTTGGTAGATGGCATCCGGGGCGTCACCCCTAAAGGCTATGCCAAAGTCACGGGCAAGAGTTAGGTGCCGTAGGTCTCGTCCAAGGCATAGCCGCTGGCGCGAACTGTCCGGATAGGATCGGCCTCGCCCCGGCGATTGAGCGCCTTGCGCAGACGGCCAACATGGACATCCACGGTACGGATCTCGACATAGACATCCGTGCCCCAGACACGATCCAGCAGTTGTTCACGACTGAACACGCGCCCGGGCCTCTGCATCAGCACATCCAGCAGTCGGAACTCGGTCGGCCCCAGATGCACGTCGCGCCCTGCACGGCGGACGCGGCAGGTTTCGCGGTCCAGGACCAGGTCGGCAAAAGTGGCGACATCTCCGGCGATAGTAGGACGGGTTCGGCGCAACACAGCGCGGACGCGTGCCACCAATTCGGACATCGAAAACGGTTTGGTCACATAGTCGTCCGCCCCCAACTCCAAACCCCTGATGCGGTCCTCTTCCTCGCTCCGCGCAGTCAACATGATGACCGGCAGATCGCGGGTTTCTTGACGTGCACGGATCTGGCGGCAGATCTCGACGCCCGAGACATGGGGCAGCATCCAGTCCAGCAGCACGAGATCCGGCTTTTCCTCGTCCACAGCGACCAGTGCTTCATCACCGTCATTGCTGACCGAAACCTGAAACCCCTCTTTCCCAAGGTTGTAGTGCAGAAGCTGGCTCAGCGCTTCTTCGTCTTCGACGACCAGGATCTTGGCGCACATCGGTGCGTTCCCCCGTTATTCCGCGTCCAGTCCGAGCGGTTCGCCCTTTGGACGATCGTCGCCCAGCGGTTCGCCCTTGACGATGTAGTAGATCATTTCCGAGATGTGCGTGGTGTGATCCCCCACGCGTTCCAGGTTCTTGGCGATGAACAACATCTGACTACCGTTTCCGATCATGCGGCTGTCTTCCATCATGTAGGTCACAACCTCGCGAAACAGCGCGTTGTACATCTCGTCAATGTCAACGTCACGGTTCCAGACCGCGACCGCCGCCTCGGTATCACGTGCGGAATAGGCATTCAGCACGTCCGAGAGCTGTGTCTGTGCAGCCCGCCCCATACGGACAATCGAACTGGTGATCTGAACTGGGCCGATCTTGGAGAACGTCATGGCGCGTTTCGAGATGTTCTTGGCAAGGTCCCCGATCCGCTCCAGCGTAGAGGAGATCTTGAGCGCCGAGATCAGAACGCGCAGATCCTGCGCCATGGGTTGGCGCAACGCGATCGTGTTGGTCGCAAGTTCCTCGACCTCTATCTCCAGGGCATCCAACCGCTTGTCGGTCTCGATCACCTTTCGTGCAAGCTCGTCGTCCCGTTTGGCCACTGCCTCGAGCGCACTGGCCAACAGATCCTCGGCCAAGCCACCCATCTCGGAAATCTTCGCCTGGATGACGATTAGATCGTCATCGAAAGCGGAAACAATATGCGGTCCCATTGGCATAGGTGCTCCGTTACGTCCAATGATTATCCGAAGCGGCCGGTGATGTAGTCCTGCGTCCGCTGATCATCCGGATTCGTGAAAATCTTCGGCGTGTCGTCGTATTCCACGATCTCGCCCAGGTGGAAAAACGCGGTCTTCTGACTGACACGGGCCGCCTGCTGCATCGAATGGGTTACAATCACCACCGAGAAGTCCTGCCGCAACTCGTCGATCAATTCCTCGACCTGCGCC
>CAYWND010000429.1:0-3074 GCA_964459085.1 uncultured Oceanibium sp.
CCCATTGTTTTACCTGCGGAAAGGATATCGCTGCGGCGCGGCGCATATCTCAACGTCTCTCGGCCATGGGCATCGCCGTGCTGCGGTTTGACTTCACCGGCCTGGGCCATTCGGATGGCGAGTTTGCAAACACGAACTTCACCTCGAACGTCCACGACCTGGTGCTGGCGGCCAAGGCGTTGCAGGACCGTGGCCACCCACCGGCACGGATGATCGGCCATTCGCTGGGCGGTGCGGCCGTGATCAAGGCCTCGGCCCAGATCGACAGCGTCAAGGCGGTCGTGACCATCGGCGCGCCGTCGGATCCGGGCCACGTCGCCCACAACTTCGGCGACAAGGTCGATGCCATCCGCCGCGATGGCGAGGCGATGGTCAGCCTGGCGGGCCGCCCGTTCCGCATCCGACGCGCGTTTCTGGACGACATCGCCGAATCCACGCTGACCGACACCCTGTCCAACCTGAAAAAGGCGCTTCTGGTCATGCATGCCCCGGGCGACCAGACCGTCGGGATCGAAAACGCGGGCGACATCTTTGTGGCCGCCAAGCATCCCAAAAGCTTTGTCACCCTGGATGACGCGGATCACCTGCTGACGCGCGCCAAGGACGCCGACTATGCCGCCGAGGTTATCGCAGCCTGGGTCAAGCGCTATATCTCTCTGCCCGCTCCCGCTGCGCCCATCGGTGCGCCCGAAGGCGTCGTTCGGGTCGACGAGGCTGATCCAAAAGGGTTCCTGCAAAATGTCACCGCCGGCCCGCGCCACTATACCCGCGCGGACGAACCCAAGGCGTTCGGCGGCACGGATGCGGGTATGACCCCCTACCAGTTCGTGTCCGCAGGTCTTGGCGCCTGCACCTCGATGACAATTCGCATGTATGCGCGGCGCAAGGGTTGGCCATTGGAACACGTGTCCGTGGACGTGACGCACGAAAAGATCCACGCCTCGGATTGCGCCCATTGCGTCGCCGAGGACGGCAAGATCGACCGCCTGACGCGCGAGATCACGCTGACGGGTGCCCTGGATGCCGATCAACGCGCCCGCCTGCTCGAGATCGCGGACAAATGCCCCGTCCACCGTCCGCTGGAAAGCGAAGTCGACATCGTGACCCGCGTGGCCGAGGAAAAGGCGAATATGTCCGTCACCGCCTGATTGCGGCACCGAATTACCCCGCGGACACCATCACCCGGTCACAAACTCCACCGATCTTCACGCCTGTACCGAGTGGTGTAGTTTACGGGTGAAGTGATGAGTAGGTCCCGCGAAGACCGTCTTTATGCAGAGTATCTGCAAGTGCAGCGACAGAACATCGCGATGGTGCGCACCTTGCGCACCACGCATGGCCGGGTCCCCCAACAAGTCGCTGATTTCATTTTGCAAAACCCCATGCATGTCCCCTTCAAAGTCCGCGCCTGGCGCTGGGTTGAAAAGGTTTCGGTTGTGCTGCTATTTGCGGTGATCGTCGCCTCGGCCTCGACCGGCCTCTCGCTGGCCTCGGGCGGGTTCCAGGACGCGACCACCCAGGCAATCATGGCAGCCATGGCCTCCGAGGACGGGCTTTATGCCTTCGCCGCGGGCAAGCTGTCGCTGCAGGATCTGTCCGGTTACCTGGCGGCTGTGTCCATGCTGATGACCTTCAGCATGACCCGCGCGATCCTGCTGCGTATTTTTGCGATCGCGGCCAATGTCTTCTTTCTGATCTATGCCATCGACCAGGGTCTGATGCCGGTTCTGCTGCTGCACGCGATCCTTCTGCCGATGAACCTGTGCCACCTGGTGCGGGCCGTGCGCGGGGCAATTGCGGAAAATGTGGGGCGGATCGAGATGGATGCCTGAATTGGCACAATCACGTCACAATTTGACCAATATTCACGGTACGTTAAGACTTATATGAATACGCGGCTATATCCGCGGGCCCCGTTTACGCCGCATTAACTCCTGTGTCCCCAGTCTGGCCCTGAGGCAAGCCGGAACCGTCCGGCGGGAAAGGGGATAGACATGGGTGGCTTTTCAAAGCACCAGATAACGACCGCGGCCGAAGTCCTGAAACTGGACGAGGCCCGCAAGGCCCTGCGCCATATCGCGCGGGCCGAAGGCTTTTACGAGCAGGCGGAACAGAAATACGATCCGAACAACCTGCCCCTGATGGCCAAGAATGTGCGCATGCTGCGCAAGATGCGTGACATCACGGACGAACAGTTGCCGTCCGAGATCGAGGAATTCATCATGGCCAAGCCCGAGGTGGTACAGGTCGCGATGCCCGCCTCGCGCATGGAACGCTACGGGTTTGTGGCCGCCATCATCTCGGCCGTTGTTCTGGCGCCCTTTGCGGTCCTGGCGGCGTTCCTGGCGCTCTCGAACCCCGAGTTCACCGGCTTTGCGAACAAGCCGTTCCCGATCGCCATGGCGGAACACATCGTCTATGTCGCCACCCAGGCGGAACTGATGGGCTATGTCGCCGCCGCCTCGATGCTGTTGACCTTCTCGATGTCGAACAAGGTCATGCTGCGGCTGTGCGCCATCATCGCGAACATCTTCTTTATCAGCTACGGCATCGGGGCCACCCTGGTTCCCGTCGTCATGCTGCACATGATCCTACTGCCCATCAATGTTGGCCATCTCAGCCGCGCGCTCCACAACCAGGGTGCGCGCACCTGGGCCAAGGATCCGGTTCCCGTGAAGGTCAAGGTGCACTGATCTTCCCTCTCTGCCGGGGGGCATACTAGATGTTGTCCCCCGGCGGTTCCCTCTGCCATAATGCTGCTAGACAACGACAAGAGCAGAGCAGCCCATGGCAACCCCCGCGAAACGTGACGACCTGTTTCAGGACAAGGCCGCGCAGTCCTATGACGCCTCGGACATCGAGGTGCTCGAAGGGCTGGAGCCGGTGCGCAAACGCCCCGGCATGTATATCGGCGGCACCGACGAACGCGCGCTGCACCACCTGGTGGCCGAGGTCCTGGACAATTCCATGGACGAGGCGGTGGCAGGCCATGCCAACCGCATCGAGATCGAACTCAACGCCGACGGGTCCTGCACCATCCGCGACAACGGCCGCGGCATCCCCGTTGACCCCCA
>CAYWND010000430.1:0-3073 GCA_964459085.1 uncultured Oceanibium sp.
CTTGTAGGCGCTGCCGGCGTCGCGGGTGATCCTGCGGATGATTTCCAGGTGATCGCTGTCATTGAAGGCGGGCGGCGCGGTGCGGTCCGAATTGTCCAGATGCAGCGTCACCTCGGCATAGTTGCGCGCTGGCCGGGACGAGGCGCCGGCAAAGATCACGTCCTCCATGCCGCCGCCGCGCATCGCCGTGGGTCGGTTTTCGCCCATCACCCAGCGCAGCGCCTCGAGCAGGGTCGACTTGCCACAGCCGTTGGGGCCGACCACGCCGGTCAGACCCGGCGCGATCACAAGTTCGGTCGGGTCGACGAAACTCTTGAATCCCAGAAGTCTGAGCTTGTTGAAATGCATGCCTGTACGCCGGTGACTGCCTGTGTGATTCCGGTCTGTCTGACAGCTTCCGCCTCTGCGCGGGGTGAGTCAAGGCAAACGCACCCGATATTGGGGCAGCGGCGGGGTTATCCACAAGATATTCACCGAACTCTTGTGGTTTGCATTGCCTGACGGGTGGATTAGAAAGCGGTGAACCGGGTTGCGAGGAACCGAAATTGTCTACTGAACCAAATCTTTTGGGCGTCTCGGGCGCGTTGCGTGCGGCGTCGACCAATACCCTGCTGGTGCACGAGGCCGCCCGCGTCTTTGGACCCTGCGACTTCACGCTGGGGGACATACGTTTCCCCCTCTATGACGGCGATCTGGAAGCGGCCGATGGCGTGCCCGAGGCGGTGCATCTGCTGGCCGATCAGATGCTGGCGGCAGATGCGATCGTGTTCTCGACACCCGAATACAACAAGAACCTGTCGGGTGCGCTGAAGAACGCGCTGGACTGGCTCAGCCGGTCGGGCAAGCCGTTTTTGCGCGACAAGCCGGTTGCGATCCTGTCCTCGGCCGCTGGCCGTGCAGGGGGCGAGCGGGCGCAGTATTCGCTGCGTCACTGCCTGACACCGTTCCGGCCGCGCATCCTGCAAGGCCCCGAGGTGATGATCGCGGGTGCGGCCAAGGCGTTCGACGACAACGGGCGGCTACATGACGAGGGCGCGGTCAAGCTGTTGACCGAGCTGATGCAGGCCTTGCGGGCCGAGGTTGGTTGAGGCGTCAGCGCGGCTGGGCGATCTCGACCAGATTGCCGTCCGGGTCGCGCAGATAGATCGAAAGGATCGGGCCGCGCGCCCCGGTCCGGCCAACCGGCCCCTCGACAATCTTCAGCCCGCGCGCCGTCAGCGTCGCGATCCAGTCGTCCAGCGGATCCTCGGTCAGCAGGCAAAAGTCGCAGGTGCCGGGGCGCGGGTCGGCGGCATGCGGGGCAAAGGGCGCGTTTGCGGGGTGCAGATTGATCTTGTTGCGCCCGAACACCAGGGCCGCGCGGGTGGTGCCGTCGGCGGCGGCGAAGTCCTGGTACTCCATGCCCAGCCCGTCGCAATAGAACGCCCGCGTGGCCGCAAGGTCCGATACGGTCATGACAAAGTGGTCGATACTGGAAAGCTCAGGCATCTATAAGTCCCTTGATGTGATGGGCATAGGTGAAGCTGTCGGGCAGCGGTGGCGCGCGTCCCTCGATGGCGGCGGCCAGCAGCGTGGCGGCGTGGGGCGCGATGGCAAAGCCGATCTTGAACCCCCCCATCGCCAACCACAGACCGTCGTGCCCCGGCACCGCCCCCAGCAGGGGGTCGCGGCGGCGCGCCTTGGGGCGGAGACCGGCCCAGCGCTGGGTCATGGGCATGTCTCGCAGGGCCGGGCACAGGGCGCGCGCGTTGGCGATCAGCGCATCCAGTTGCCCGTCTGTCGAGGCCGGGTCGTCCCAAGTCGCTTCGGACGTGGACCCGACCGCAACCCGGCCGTCATCATGCGGCACCACATAAGTGCCGTCCGCATAGATCGTCGGCAGGGTCGCATCGACCGGCCCCGACAGCAGCGCGGCCTGGCCCTTGACACCGGTGCCCGCAGGCGGATGGCCGGTGGCGCGGGCCAGCAGGTCGAACCCCTTAACCCCGGCGGCCAGTACGATGTGCCGCGCGCTCAGCCGTCCCGTCGGCGTTTCGGCATGCCCGCTGCCAATCGCGGTCGCCGCGCAGCCTTCGAGGATCTCGACCCCCTGCGCACGGCAGGCCGCCGCCAGCGCCGCAACAGCCCTTGCCGGGGCGATCCGCGCTGACAGCGTCTCGAAGATCAGTCCGTGGGGCGCGTGATCCGGGGCGATCCATTCTGGCTGCGCATCCGCCTGCTGCACCTGCCAGGTGGCCGCACCATGCCACAGATCCGTGGCCGACGCCGCGCGCGCCTGGGCCAGGTCCCGCGCCTCGGCCGTCGGGATCGGGATCAGCCGCCCGGTGCGGGCATAGCCGGGCGAGACACCGCCCGCTGCCGCGACCGCGCCCCAGAATTGCGGCGCTGCGACCAGCGCTTCGAATTGAAACTGCTTCTTTGCGTTCCAGGCGTCGGGCACATGTGGCGACAGCGCCCCCACAATGCCGCCACTTGCGCCATCCCCGATCCGACCGGCCGTCACCAGGCGGACCGACAGGCCGCGCCGGGCACAGATGAAGGCCACCGCCAGGCCGAACGCCCCGCCGCCGATCACCAGAACGTCGCTTGTTCGCCCGATTGCCAAGACCTGCCCACTGCGTATGCTGCGCCCCGTCACAACGCAGGGCTGAGGTCATGCATAATGCATCCCGGGATGATCTGGAATGGCGGGAGGGGGAGGTTCCGGTCTCGACCCGCTTCGGCGATCCCTACTATGCGCTGGCCGATGGCGCGGCCGAGGCCGCGCATGTGTTTCTGGACGGCAATGATGTGGCGGCGCGGTTTGCGGATGGGTTCCACATCGCCGAGTTGGGCTTTGGCACGGGGCTGAACCTGGCGCAGACGCTGTGGCAACTGCGCGGGCAGTTGGGCGCGCTGCGCTACACCACGTTCGAGGCGCACCCCTTGCCGGTCTCCGACATGGCCCGGGCGCTGGCGCGCTGGCCGGACCTTGCCGACCAGATGCGGCCCGTTCTAGACGCACTGGGATCAGGGGCCACGACGCTGTCCACCGACCGGTTGGAGTTCCACCTGATCGCAGGCGATGCGCGGG
>CAYWND010000431.1:0-3063 GCA_964459085.1 uncultured Oceanibium sp.
CAGACGCGCCTCGCGTTTGGCAAGCGGACCGGTACCCGTCGGCGGTACCGAGGTCGACATCGGATTCTCCTAAGGTGGAGCTTCGGGGTCAGGCGGCGGCAGACCGCCGCCTGTGGTTTCCGAGGGCGTCGGCCGTTATTCCAGGCCGGCCAGTTCCTCGTTCATTTTTGCGACCGCAGCGGCAGCGTCGATGTCACCGTCGATGAATTCGCGGGTGACGCGGTTGATCGCCTGGCTGTTGATGATCTTGGACGCCAGTCCCAGCTGACCTTCTGCAACGCCCCAGCGCTGTCCGACATCCAGACCGGCCACGATGTTCTCGATCACGGCGGCATCGTAGAGATCGGCCAGCGGCGCTTTGCGGTCGACGCCAACGTCCAGCTTGGCCCAGCCATCCACATAGGCGGTGGCGTTGTCGGCCGTGCCGCGGCGCGTCGGGAACTTGCCTTCGGGCGCAATCGCCAGCGTATCGAGATAGCCGTCTCTGACTGCAAAGCGCACAAAGTCCTGTGCCGCCTGGGTGTCGGCGTCCGCGGTGATGCCGAAGTAGCGGCTGTCGGCCCAGGCCGCGCCATCGGGATTGGACGGACCGGCGAAGTTGGTGATGAAGCCAGTGGCGTTAGCCAGATCACGGGTCGTCGGATCATCGTTGATGGTAGGTGGGGCGCTGTCACGCAGGCCTGCCAGTTCGTCCATGATAAACGGCGACCAGATGATCATTGCGGCCTGACCGGCAAAGTAGACCTCGCGCGATTGCTTCCAATAGAGCTCGCCCGGGGGCGAAGCCTGGGCAATCTGCTTGTAGAACTCCAGCGCCTCGATGGTCGGTCCTTCGGCAAAGCCAGAGAAGCCGTCCGAGTCAACCGGGGTCGCACCGTTAGCCAGCAGGACATGTTCCAGAACCTGGCTCATGAAGCCTTCGTCGACTTTGGTCGCTGCAACAAACCCGTACATCGACGGCGGGTTGTGCAGTGCCTCGACCGCAGCCAACACGTTGGCATAGTTGGTCGGCGCCTCCAGTCCGTTGGCGTCGAAGAGATCCTTGCGATAGACGACCATCTGGGTCCAGCCGTCGACCGGAACACCTGCGATGCCGTCTTCGGTCGCGGCCATAGCCACCGGGCCAGGCGCGAAAGTCGAGGCACCCAGTTCGTCCACAACCTCTTGGGCAGCCTCTGCATCCAGAATGCCAGCTTCAACCCAAGGTAGGGCGTACTGCAGCGGATAATAAATCACGTCTGGCAGATCGCCCGCCGCAAAGGCCGCAGTGGCACGTGTGCCGTAGTCCTGTTCGTCGACCGGGATCATCTCGACCTTGACGCCAGTCGCGGCCTCGTAATCAGCGGCCATCTTCTGTTGCCGCTCCAGCCGCGCGGGCTGGGTTTCCGTCGTCCAGACCCGCAGGTCCTGAGCCACCACGGTCCCCGCGGCCCCCAGCGCCAGAAGGCTGGCTCCGGCCAGCATTCCTATCGTGTGAACATGTTTCATGAGGTTTCCTCCCTTTGGTTTTCTGTGGTTTCCGAGGCGCTGGCCCACTTGGACGCGATCTGCGCCGAGGTCAAAGCCGGGGGTCCGTCCGACCCGCCATCGATCAGGCGGGCCGGGGTCAACTCGCGCGGTGTGTCGGTTCCCTCCCCGACAATAAGACTGATCAGGATCGACGCCAGTCGCTCGCCCGCATGGCGGCGATCAACGGAAAATGTTGTCAGTGGTGGGCTGGCAAATGCGCCTTCGGGAATTCCGTCATACGAGATCACGGAAAGGTCCCGGCCGATCTGCAGCCCGGCCTGCGCCGCGGCGCGGTACAGCCCCAATGCAGCCCGATCAACCGAACAGACAAATGCGGTCGGCGGGGCAGGCAGGGATAGCAACTGCGCCGCAGCCTGCTGACCTTGCACGATCGTCACAGCCTGGCCCCCAATAAGGTCAGGGTCGAAGGGCAGACCCGCTTGGGCAAGGCCTTGCCGGTATCCCTGCACCCGCAGGTCGGTGTAGACGTAGTCGTCATCCCCGCGCAGGAACCCGATCCTTGAATGTCCAAGGCCTGCCAGACGCACAACCGCCTGCCGCATCGCATCCTCGCCCGCGACGTCGAACCAGGCGCAGTCTGCGCCCGTTGGCTCGCGCCCAAACAGTACAAAGGGAACATCTGCGTTTGCCAACGCTTTGACCCTGGGATCATCCACGCGCGAACGCGGCAGGATGAATCCATCCGCTTTGCGCTCGCTGATCAGGCGGGCCTGGGTTTCCAGCACGCCGTCGAGGCTGGTTGCGGTTGCAACCGTCAGTGTCCAGTCACGTTCGCTGGCTGCAGTCGAAACGCCCGCCAGAAACTCGGCCAGGAAAGGTGCAGTCCCGCCAGATTCGTCTTCTTGGATCACCAGCCCGATGGAACGTGCCTGTCCAGTTCGGATCGCCTGAGCAAGCGCCAGTGGCCGGTATCCCAGGCGGTCGGCCTCGGCCTTGACGCGGGTGCGGGTATGTTCGGAAATGTCTGAATACCCGTTCAGCGCCCGGCTGACCGTCCCCTTGGCCATATTCAGCGACCGTGCGACGTCCGAGATCGTAACACGCTTGGGTCTTTGTCCCGAGGCGATTGTCATTTGGTTATCCATTGGCCTCCCCTGCACCAATCCTTAATTCCGAAACCGGTTTCGGCAATAGTTTTCTTTTTAGGCATATCAGGATGTTACGGGAAAAACGGTCGACTGGGGGGTGTTGCGACGATTCGCGACGGGCCATCTGGGGCGGCCGTGGACGCACACCAGTTGTCGAATCTGTCACACCATTTGGCCACCAAACTTTGCGAAGGGAGCCGTCGATTGTATGTTGCTTGAAATGTTTCGGGGGGGAGTCCCATGCCTAGGCTTGCCTTGCCCACTTGCCATGCAGGGTTTCGGCGTCGGTACCGTAACGCCTGCCGCTTTATTGGTGCCGCAGTTTGTCTGCTGCTGGCGTCTGTCGGTACGCTGCCGGCCCAGTCCCTCGATAACATTCCGGAACTGACTTCGCCCGGACGTGTGGCGCCGTCGGCAGAGGGATTGGCTTGGGTGTCGGTCAACC
>CAYWND010000432.1:0-3063 GCA_964459085.1 uncultured Oceanibium sp.
CTTCTCGGTGTTGTACCCGGTCTCGCATTCCAGCACGCGGGCAGCGACGCCGCCGATGCCGCCATCACGCTCGTTGAGCAGGGTGAAATAATCCGCATATCCGTCCGCGAACGGGATACCGTTCGCCGCGTAAGGTCCGGTGCGATAGGATAGCGATGGGAACACCAGGTCCGCCATCACGGGGCTTGCCGCCATCACGCCGGCCACGGCCCAAGTCAGAACTTTCTTCATCTTCGTTTTACCTCCCTAAAGATCAAGGTTTCTCCCGGTTTTCCCGGTGTTTGTTGGGCCAATCCTAATGCGGGAAGGGCCAGAGTCGCAATTTTTCCTTCAACGTTCGCCACAGCGCTGCCAGCCCGTGAGGCTCGACAATCAGGAAAAAGATGATCAGCGCGCCGACGATGACAAACTCGAAATGCGCCGCGATGTCCGTGGGCCAGCCGAGACCGCCCACCATGATGTTTTTCAGCAGAACCGGCAACAGGACGATAAAGGCCGCGCCGGCAAAGGACCCAAAGATCGACCCCAACCCGCCGATGATGATCATGAAGAGTGCAAGGAAGGATTTCTGGATCCCAAACGCCTCGCCCACTTCGACCGCGCCCAGATAGACGCTGAAGAACAGCGCGCCGCCGATCCCGACAAAGAAGGACGACACCGCAAAGGCCGACAATTTCGCCTTCAGCGGATCCACCCCGATGATCTCGGCCGCGATGTCCATATCGCGGATTGCCATCCAGGACCGCCCCAGCCGCCCGCGCGTCAAGTTGCGGGCAAGCCATGCCATCAGGAACAGGATGACCAGGCAGAACATGTACTTGGCCGCTGGCGTCGCTGTGGCGCCAGTGACCTCGAATCCCAGAAATTCGCGCGTGGGCGCGTTGATCTGGCCCGAGGCGGAGTAGTTGTAGGTCCAGGACCATTTGTTGAACAACCAGACCAGGAAGAACTGGGCGGCCAGCGTCGCGACCGCAAGATAAAACCCCTTGATCCGCAGGCTTGGCAGGCCGAACAACAGGCCGACGAAGGCAGTCGTCAATCCCCCCATCAGCACAGCAAGTGCGATGTTAAACTCAGGCAATTCGATCAGTACCGCCCAAGTCGCGTCTCCAGTACAGAATATGCCGAAATTGGTGCCGCCCACGCACTCGGCAACGTACCAGACATCCAACCCAGTCATGAATTTATAGCAGGCATAGGCGCCCACAGCCATGAACCCGCCGGTGCCCAACGAGACCTGGCCGCAATAACCGGTCAGGATATTCAGCCCGATCGCGATCACCGACCAGATCAGAAACGGGATCAGAACCGCGTTCGAGATGTATTCGGTGAGAAAGAACGGAATGACCAGGAACGCCACGCCAACCACGACGTAGTAGCGCCAGCGGTCAAAGGCGATGGGAAATGTCTGCCCGTCCGCCTGATAGCTGGTCTTGAAATCTCCGGCCTCGCGGTAAAACATCTTCTACCTCACGTCAGTCTTGTCGTCGAAGCCCGGAAAGACTTCGAGCAGTTCGGGCACCCTGACCCAGATCAACAACATGCCCAGCACCAGACCAGGCGCGAACCACACCCCGAAACTGGCAAAGCCGATCAGCAGGAACAAAACCACCGACCCCCAGACTGTGAAATGATCCGTATCCGCCTCGCGCGGGTCCATGATCGGCAGCAGGCGGCGCAGCACCGCATAACAAGCCAGGCCCATGGCAATCATCATGATGGGCAGGAACACGAACCTGGTGCCGGTCCCCATGACCGGCAGAAAGATACCAACCCCATACGCCACCAGACCCGCCGCCACGATGACCTGCCTGCGCAGGCTTTCGTCGTCTTCGAACAGCCAGTGCAGTATCCGGTTCATGTCCGCCACCCGTATCGGGTGCCGATCACCATGCACCGGCCGCCTGGGCGAAGCCTGCCGGGGCAGTGTCTAGACCCTCTCAATGATCTTCTCCCCAAAGAGGCCTTGTGGTCGGAACACCAGAAACAGCAGCGCCAGCACATAAGCAAACCAGTTCTCGGTGGCCCCACCGATCAGCGGGCCGATCGAAAACTCGAACAACTTCTCGCCCACGCCGATGATCAGCCCACCTATGATGGCCCCTGGGATCGAGGTGAACCCCCCCAGCATCAGCACCGGCAGCGCCTTCAGCGCGATCAGCGACAACGAGAACTGCACGCCCGATTTGGCCCCCCACATGATCCCCGCGACCAGCGCCACAAAACCCGCGATGGACCACACGATCACCCAGATCGTTTTCAGCGAGATGCCGACGCTCAGCGCTGCCTGGTGGTCGTCGGCCACCGCTCGCAGCGCGCGGCCGGTCTTGGTGTATTGCGAGAACAGTGTCAGCGAGATGACCAGGATCACCGCGATCACAGTCGCCCAGACATCCAGCAGGTCGATATACATCCCATAGTAGGTCGTGCCCTCGGCTGCCCATCCGGCCGTCACATCCTCCAGCCAGAAGGACCCGCCCGAGGGGATGCCGACATCCAGCTTCTTGATCTCGGATCCCCACATCAGATCCCCGAAGCCTTCCATGAAATACGCCAGCCCGATGGTCGCCATGAACAGGATGATCGGCTCTTGATTGACCAGATGGCGCAGGATCAGCTTGTTGACCAGCCAGGCGAATAGGATCATCACCCCCAATGCCAGCAGGATCGCCAGGAACGTGGGCACATGCCAGGGGAAGTGGTGGACATCCGCCCCGGTCACCGCTTTGATCAAATGCGCAAAGGGCACCTGCCCCTTTTGCAGCCCGACCAGCGTCAGCGCAGCAAACAGCGCCATGACCCCCTGGGCATAGTTGAAAATGCCGGACGCCTTGAAGATCAGGACAAAGCCCAGCGCCACCAGCGAATACATCACCCCGGCCATCAGACCGTTCAGGATCACCTCGATGGTATAGAGAAAGGTCGGACTCATCTCAGGCTTCCTCGTTCAGTTCTTCGACCAGAAACAGCACACCGCCGGTCGCGTTTGGCTTCAGTTCTACCTGCAAAACAGGCTCTCGCCATTCGTTTGAAACCAATTGGCGCTCGGCCCGTTCGGTATAG
>CAYWND010000433.1:0-3059 GCA_964459085.1 uncultured Oceanibium sp.
AGCGCGAGATCGCAGTTCTAACTGGACCGGTTCTCGGGGAGACCCTCAGTGCTCCTAGACGTTTTGCGAGCATGTTGTATTCTGTCCTTCTTGGCTGTAGTTCGCTGAGCACGATTGTGGTCAACGCATCGCATACTGGACCTCTACACGATTGGTAGTGATGCAGGGGCTGCTCGAAGCGCTTGGAAAGTAGCCAACAGCCTGCAAATAAACGGTTTGCCCGGCCATAGATATCGGCACGAACTGGGAATAGCTGACCTCACCGCCTTGCGAAGCAATAAGCACCGCTAACAACCCAGCATCTTCAATGCCAACACTCAGAGTAGGGCAAACGCCAAACCCGAGTGAGGTCGTTCCGGGATTGCAGCCGGCAAAAAGGTGAACGAATTCACCATCTCGAAAACCGGCAAGTTGTACGTAATTCACCCAACCGGGCCTGTTCGGCCTAGCTTGTGAGAGGGTCGGTGGAGCCCAAGCCTCATAGGCACCAAGATCCACGAGACCGTTCTGGCGAGGCAGTCCCGCAAGGTCCGAGTCGTTGGGAGATGTTACATGGTTGGGATCACCGGCCCCCTGCAACGGGGATCCAGGAGAGAGCGTGTAATCTCCTAAAGAAGGTGACGAGAAACCTGGGTCATCACCAAGGAGCACGTTGATGGCATAGAACGCGCCACTCCCCGCGCCAATCCCATCGATCCCCTCCTCTACGCAACAGTACGAGAGGTCCATTTGACCAAAGCCGAAACAGGTGGACTGATAGATCTGCGGGCCTAAGCCTGTGCTGCTGAGGTTTCCCCACACGATCGTGTTGGACACCTCTGTAAAGGCGCAGAAGCCGGCGGCCAACCCAGATCCTATCTTGCCGCAGTTGTCTGCGATGGTGCTCAGGGAAACGACTGTAGGCCAAGAAGCGGAGCCTGCGGAATATATGCCTGCACCCCACGACTGCGGCCCAACTCCCCTGTTGCTGTGAATCAGGGAACTGCCAACGTAGACATCCTCCTGGCAGTAGAGCCCTGCTCCATCCTGGAACGATTCGTTCCCTGCCACCAAACAGTCCTCAAGAAGCGCTCCCTTTAGGTTCGCTCCACCGCCGTTGGAGCTGGATCGGCATCCGGAAAGGACACAGTTGCGAAAGGAAACAGCAGGACCGAGCCCAGCGGGGCTATTCGAAAAGATGCCCCCACCTTGTTCTTCCGCCTCACAATCCAAGAACCAGCAGTTCTCGAAAGACAGGTTGTCAGCTGCAAGGCAATGAACTGCGCCCCCTCGAAAGGCAAGCCCACGAACAATCGAAAGGCCGCTAATGACGATGCCCTCGGGGGGAAGCGGGCCAAGTATGTCGAAGGCCCGACCCTTGCTCTCACAGTCAATGATGGTTTGCGATGGGCCGTTCCGCGTTCTTATCGACAAACTCTTACCTACAAGTACGACATCGCGGTTCCCAGGGCCCCGAAAAACGCCATCGCTCAACATGATGGTGTCGCCTTGGTCCGCAGCGGAAACAGCCTCCGCCAGGGTTGAGAAGCGCTCGCTTTGAGCGCCATTCACGTGAAAGACCCTAGCCGTTCCGCGAGGAAGGGTATTGCCGCGGTCAACGAGCCCTTGACCGGTTCTGACTGACGCCAGCACGGCCATGCGACCGCCATCTAACAGCGAGTCCGTCTCTCTACTCCGCACCCCAGACCCGAAAGGCGTCGAGCTCTGGCTTGCAGGTGGCGTCCCCACCACACAGACGGCTACCAAGGCCAATAACACGATCTTTTGGGGTCGCATTTGTCGCATCGTCTCGCCATCTCCAGTATGCGTCGCCGACAGAATAGGTGACGTGTTTCCTGGCTCATATGGGCCATCTGTATGTGATAAGGGAAGACACACCTTCGCTAGGTGTGCGGCAGCCCCCGACTTAGGGCCACGGAAAACCAGGGCTTCAGCTTGCTCTCACAGGATGTGGAGAGCTGGTGGGTTGGTGGTTGACGGGTACGTGCAGTGGCTGAGGCTGACCCCCATGGGGGTCAGCCTCAGCTGCTAGAAACGCCTCGGGGCTCAAGCCGCCGAGTGCGGTGTGAGGTCGGATCGCGTTGTAGTCCGCTCGCCAGTCGGCCAAAAGGTCCCGGGCATGACGGACACTCCTGAAGCAGTGTTGGTTCAGCAGCTCGTCGCGGACGCGGCTGTTGAAGCTCTCGGCGAAGGCATTCTCGACGGGCTTTCCGGGCCGGATGAAGTGGTGCTCTATGCCGCGCTCGTAGCACCATGCATCGAAGGCGCGGCTGGTAAACTCGGGCCCGTTGTCCGTTCGAATCGCAGACGGCGCGCCATGCTCCTCGATCGCGGCATCCAGCATGCGCGTTACCCGACCCGCCGGCAGCGACACGTCGCAATCGAGCGACGGACAGAGCTTCGAGTGATCGTCGACCACTGCAAACACTCGCAAGGCACGGCCGTCCGTCATCGCGTCGGACAGGAAGTCCATCGACCAGCAGTCGTTCTTCGAGGCTGCGACAGGAGCAGCTTCTCGAGGCGCCTGGGACGCTCTCTTGCGCTTCTTCCTGGGGACTGCCAACCCAAGATCGCGGTAGATCCGGTACACCCGCTTGTAATTCACAGCCCAGCCCTCGCGCCGTAGCAGGATCCAGATCCGGCGATACCCGAAGCGAGGTCGCTCTGCAGCCAGCTCTTCGATGCGCTCCACCAAACCGATCATCGGTTCCCGCAAGCTTCGGTACTGCTGCACAGATCGATGCTGCCCCGCCAGCTCGCACGCTGCTCGCTCACTCAGCGCAAAGTCCCGCTGAAAGTGGGAGACGACCTCTCTGCGAGCGGCGGGGCCTACCACTTCTTTCCAAGCGCAGACTTCAAAGCTCGCTCCCGCAGAGCGAAGTCGGCCACCATCTGCTTTAGCCGACGATTCTCGTCTTCGAGTTCTTTCAGCCGCTTCGCTTCGTTGACCTCCAGCCCGCCAAGCTTCGCTCGCCAGCTGTAGATCGTATCTGTGCTGATTCCGTGCTCGCGCGCCAGGTCTTGCACCTTCGCGCCGCCCTCCGCCTCTTTCAGGATCG
>CAYWND010000434.1:0-3051 GCA_964459085.1 uncultured Oceanibium sp.
ATCCAGCCTTCGAAGAAATGCAGGAACCCTTCGGCTTGTTCGATGCCATAGGAATTTACCAGGATGCCGATCACGCCGATCCGGAACGAGTTCATCAGAACGGTGATCGGGGCGGCCGACAGCAGCAGCAGCGCCTTGTGCCACATCGGGCCCCGATAGAGGATCGAGAACAGGTAGCTGAAGCTGAGGATCGGGAACAGATAGCGCAGGCCCGAACAGGCTTCGGCGACCTGCAGCTTGTAGACGCCCAGGTCGATGATATTGCCTTCGAGGAAGACCGGGACACCGGCCAGTTCAACCAGCATCACACCCAGTTCGGACGAAATACCTTGCAGGAAAATGGTCAGTTGCCAGTAGAGGAACTGCGGCAGCGGCAGCATGAACACCAGATGCAAAACCGGCGGCCAGTGCCGGATACCCCGCGACCAGCCGAATCCGACCAAAACGACCCCACCGACCCACAGGATCATCGCATAGGTCACGATATCGGGGATCACCACCAGATTGCCCAGGACGGCCAGCGCAAGGGCCAGTGCGATGAGGATGACACCGGGTAGACGGTCACGAACTTTCGTGACGGGTTCAACCGGTCCGAATTTGCGCATCTCGCGCAGGAAAAGATACAGTGATATCAGAGGGATGATAGGGCCGTGGCTGTATTCCGCCGTCGCCCACGCGCGTCCAAGCGACTCGATCCCGATCCAGAAGATCGGTATGGACACGGCAATCAGAGCCACGAGCACCACAAAGCCCGGCCCGATTCCGCCAATCGCGAAAGACCGTCCCGCCGGAATTGTTTCGTTGGTCGCCATGTCTACCCCTTACTCTGGACCGCGCCAGCGCGCACTATCTACTACAATCTGGTCGCAATTTAGGCGATTGCGCCGGAAATATCAGGTTACAATCTTTTCATTTCGTTGGGTTTGCCACGCCGCGTGGATTGGCGGTCACCCAAGGTTCAGAAGCTGAAAGGCGTCGAGATGCTCATGGACACCGAGTGGCTGTTTGCGCTGCCCGAACCGCCATCGCGGGTCCGATACGTGTATCCCAAGCCCAGATTGATGCGTTCGGTCAGCGACCGGTTATAGCCCAGCCCGATCGTGACCCTCTCGACGTCCGAGACGGATGCATCGTCCAGGTCTTCGCGCAGCGAGTAGCTGAGCGAGAGGTCTGCGTTGGACAGATTGTCGATAGGGTACGAGAAACCGACATTTGCGCCAGTGACCGCCAGGTCTTCGCCATCGTCGCCGAACGTCAACGACCTGGAGACGCCGGCCCGGAAATCGCCCAAGGGCAAAGCTGTCGAGTAGTTCAGTGACCCGGTCGTGATTTCCTGATCGTCATCCGTGGTGGACACGCCCAAGTTCGCCCTGAGCGAGCTGTTCGGCATCTCGTAAGAGACACCGACATTGGCGTTGGTCCCCGTGGACGAGGTTGTTACACCGGATTCTGTCGTGTCCTGGTCGTAGAACTCGATGCCAACAGAATAGGACACCCGTTCATTGGGCATCAGCGACAGCCCGAAATCCAGCGTCGTCGTATCCCGGTCGGTCTGTTCCGCATCATCGGCCGAAAACCACGACCGCCTTACGCCGACATCCCCCGAAACCTTGGGCGTAAACTGAAGTCGGCTCGAGCCGCGCAACGAGTAGCTGTCGGTATCGTTCAGGCTGGCATCAGCGGCGGAGTCGTAGTCGACGAAGTTGGCCGAACCCGTCACCCGATACGACACCGGCGCACCCTGGTTGAACCCATAGTTGAAGCTGCCACCCCAGTTCGTCCGGTTCCCTTCTCCGCTGAACTCCTGCAGATCATCCGGCGGGATGAAAATGCCGTCATCATCGAACTCGCCCTCGAACGGGCGCAGGAAGGACACCGGCGTGCGGCGGAAGTTTGCCGAGGCTGAGAAATCAGAGGTGGCCGAGGACCGAGTATAGGTGCTGTTCAGACCCGGCAGAGAGAACTCGATATCCTCTCCATCCACGGCATCGTCGATAAACTGCAGGCTTGTGCCGGTGGACAGCGTAAAAGACTGGTTTCGCGTCTGGGTTCTGTAGGTCAGATCGACATTGGTCGAAGCCCGGTAACTGGTCCCCGCCGAATTCACATCCAGATCAAAGTTGTCGTCGGCTTCGAAGCGTTGCGAGATGCTTCCGGTCAGACTTGGATTCGGTTCCGCCGCGCAGAGCGCGGCGGACATGGCCAGGATAGAGAAGGCAAGACCCGGAAGCCTTGAGGTCATTCGAAGAGCCGCCTTTCAGGCACGATTACGATGTCGCCGTCTGCCAGGGTGTACGCCCCGGTAATTGCTCCACCACGAATAATGGAGTTGTAGTTGAATGTCGACATGGTCTCTTGACCGGTCTTCTTGTCCACCCGGCGCAGCTGGATCCGCTTGGTCGCCGCGAACCGGGTTGGCCCGCCGATGATCGCCATCAGCTGCAGGATGTTGGTGCCACGATCGACCGTGACGGTGCCTGGGTTGCCAACTTCGCCGAGGACATAGACCTCGATCGTCCGGGGCACGCCGCCACCTGTTGGCGCTGCCCGCGCAATGTTGGCCAGTGACACGAAAACATTTGGTCGCGCAGCAAAGTTGCTGGCCAGGGCGTCGGCGATGTTGCTTTGAACCTGCTCGATCGGCAGGCCGGACGCCTGGACAGGCCCCGCAAGCGGCATGGAAATGCGCCCATCGGGCAGCACTAGCGCATTACGGTTCAGGCTGGGATCCTCGAGCACCGTAATCTCGAGCGTGTCCCCCGGCTTGATCAGATAAGCCTGGGCCAGCGCCATCGGTGCGGCCAGCAGCATCGCGGTTATCAACGCCAGAATTTTCATGAGTTTACGCCTCGCCAATCAGAAAAAACCCACACCCGAAGAATACTATGGCGCAAATCGCAGGAAACAAAGGGAAAACCTGACCTGCCCACAGCTTTGTTGCGTCGTTGCGTCAAACAAATCACATCTTTCGGATCAGACGCCCCAGCACGTGTCCGGCCGAAACACCCAGAATCACACCTGCAAGGTTTGCCACCAGATCACCGGGATGCG
>CAYWND010000435.1:0-3050 GCA_964459085.1 uncultured Oceanibium sp.
ATTGCAGACAGGACATCAGCACCGGATAGGCCGCAAAGACATGGAACATCGGCAGCGGGCAGAACAGCACGTCCTTTTCGGTGAACATGTAGGACTGGCCGCACCAACCGTTGTACAGGATCCCCGAATGGCGGTGCTGCGCCACCTTGGGCATTCCGGTCGTGCCACCGGTGTG
This sequence comes from uncultured Oceanibium sp., assembly GCA_964459085.1. Taxonomy (GTDB): domain Bacteria; phylum Pseudomonadota; class Alphaproteobacteria; order Rhodobacterales; family Rhodobacteraceae; genus Halovulum. The sequence continues at coordinate 176 of CAYWND010000435.1, forward strand.
GAAGTACGAACAGATCCGGTCCCCGTTTTCCGAAAATTCCAGCGCATCGCCGCGTTCGCCAGCGATCGCCTGGGAAAACGACATCACCTTGGCAGAGTGACCCCCGGCGGGCTTGGGCCGCAGCAGCGGCACCAGCCAGCTTATCGGCGGCGACAGGTAATGCGCCAGATCGACCTCCAGGACGGTCTCGACCCCTGGGGTCATCGCCAGCGCCTCGGCCACCTTGGCATTCAGATCCGACTTGGGGAACGGTGCCAGGGTGACCACCACCTTGGCACCCGTCTCTTCCAGGATCGCGGCAATCTGCCGGGGTTCCAGCAGCGGGTTGATCGGATTGACGATGCCCGCCGTCATGCCGCCCAGCAGCGCCAGGACGGTTTCGTTACAGTTGGGCAGAATATAGGCCACGACATCCGTCTCGCCGATGCCCAACTTGCGAAACAGGTTGGCAGTCCGGGTCACACCGGCCTGCAGATCCTGCCAGGACAGGGTTTCGGCCTTGTCCTTGGGCCCCGATTTGATCTGGAAACTGACCGCAGGACGCGGCCCAAAACTGGCCGCTGTCTGGCAAACCTGCTGAAACACCGTGGGCGCGGTCCAGCGATCGCCGATCGGCATCGCGGCTTCGGCCTCGGCCTTGTCGTTGAGCGTTACAATCTCGATCACGCCGCATCCTCCTGTGTTTTCCCGTGCGCCCGTTCTGCTGCGGCCGCTTCCCGTGTGTCCAAGGGCTGTCCCGCGGCTTACGCCGCCGCCCCATCCGTAAATTGTAGTCTCGCCAACCGGGCGTAAAGACCACCCTGCGCCACAAGCGCATCGTGATTGCCTTCGGCCACGATGCGCCCGCCTTCGATCACCACGATCCTGTCCGCCTTTTTGACCGTCGCCAGGCGGTGCGCGATGATCAGCGCGGTGCGGCTTTGCGCCAGGCGTTCGACGGCCGTCTGCACATCCCGTTCGCTTTGCGCATCCAAGGCCGACGTCGCCTCGTCCAGCAACAGCACCGGCGCGTCGCGCAGGATGGCGCGCGCGATGGCGATCCGCTGTTTCTGACCGCCAGACAGCATGACACCGCGTTCGCCCACATAGGTGTCATAGCCTTCCGGCAGGGCCGCCAGAAACTCGTGCGCCGCAGCGGCCCTGGCGGCCTCTTCCACTTCGGCATCGGTCGCATCTGGCCGCCCGAACCGGATGTTCTCGCGCGCGGTTTCGGCAAAGATCACCGGCTCTTGTGGGACCAGCGCAAAGTTGTCGCGCAGATCCTCGCGCCGGACCGCATCCACCGGCACCCCGTCCAGCATGACGCGCCCGTGGTCAGGATCAAAGAACCGCATCAGGATCTGGAACACAGTTGTCTTGCCAGCCCCCGACGGCCCAACCAGGGCGACGGTTTCGCCCGGCTCGACCACCAGGTCAAAGCCATCCAGCGCCGCGATCGTCGGACGGGCAGGATAGTGAAACCGCACGTTCTGAAAGGTCAGGCGGCCTTCTACAGGGTCAGGCAGCGCCTCGGGCGCCTCGGGATCCGAGACATCATCGCGGGCATGCAGCAGTTCGACCAGCCGCTCGGTCGCGCCTGCCGCCCGCTGCAATTCGCCCCAGATTTCGGACAGCGCAGCAACAGCGCCTGCGACCATGACCGAGTAAATCACGAACTGCACCAATTCGCCTGCACTCATGGCCCCCGCACGGACGTCGCGAGCGCCAATCCACAACACCCCGACAATCCCGGTAAAGATCACGAAAATGACTACGGCCGTCATGATCGAACGCACCTTGATCCTGCGCCGCGCGGCATCAAAGGCGCGTTCGGTCAGGCTGCCAAACATCGCCTGGCTTGTGGCCTCGTGCGTATATGCCTGCACGGTTTGTGCGGCCAGCAGTGTCTCGGACGCCTGGCCCGAACTTTCGGCAATGCGATCCTGGCTCTCGCGGCTCAGCACCCGCAGCCGTCGCCCCATGGTCATGATCGGCAACACCACAATTGGCACCACCAACAGAACCAGCGCCGTCAGCTTGCCCGAGGTGATCAGCATAAAGATCATACCGCCAATCAGGATCAGCACGTTGCGCAGCGCAACCGACACCGAAGACCCGATCACCGAAAGGATCAGCGTGGTGTCCGTGGTCAGGCGCGACAGAACTTCGCCTGTCATGATCCGTTCATAGAACGCAGGGCTCATCCGGATCACCCGATCATAGACCGCCTTGCGGATATCCGCGACAACCCGCTCGCCCAGTCTGGTAACAAAATAGAACCGCAGCGCGGTGCCCAGACCAAGCAACGCCGCAATGCCCACGGCGGCCGCGAAATAGGCATCCATCTTGGCAAGGTCTTCGCCGCCGAATTGATCCACGACACGCCGAACCGCCAGAGGCAACGCCAGGGACAGACATGCCGTGATCACCAGCGCGCCAAGGGCCGCCCCCATCAACCCACGATATGGCAGCAAGAAGGGCCACAGCCCCGCAATCGGGCCTATGGTCTTGGACTTCTCGCGATCTTCGATCTTGGCCATCGTCGACAGAGTTCCCGTTTCGGTCAACTGGTTTTATGCGCTGCGCGCCCGTTCGAAAACCGTTTTATGACCGCATGTCGCAGCGTAAGGCGGAGCATCAGGGCCTCAGTCGCCGTGATCCGCCGGAAACACCTTGCGCGCCAGCACCAGCCGCGACCCCGCGGTGACAAAGCACAGCGCCCCAAAAGCCCAGGCCAGCGGCACAAATACCTGCGGAAACAGGCACAGAACCACAAACAATGCGATGGTTTCGGTCCCCTCAAGCAACCCACCGGTAAAGTAGAGCGATTTGACCCCCCGCACATCCGTCACCATCCGGTGTTTCTCGGCCATTACGGCAAACCCCAAAAAGGTCG
>CAYWND010000436.1:0-3041 GCA_964459085.1 uncultured Oceanibium sp.
GACCGCTGCGGTCCCCAGCGCCACGCTGGTGTGCCTTGTCAAACCCCAGTTCGAGGCCGGACCGGGCGCCGTTGGCAAGGGCGGGATCCTGCGCGATGACCGCGCGCGCGCGGCCGCCTGCGATACCGTTAGCGCCTTTGTCACCGCGCATGGCTGGACGACAATGGGGATCACGCCCAGCCCCATCACCGGCGGCGACGGCAATGTCGAATATCTGCTGGCGGCCCGAAAGGCTACCTGACGTCCCCGGCCAGAGGGCGCGCCCGCTGGTCACCACACAGTCCGCAGGATTCGCTTTCCCGACACTGCCCGTTTGCGTATCAGGGCCTGAATGAACACGATCAGGATCACACGGCTTGGCCGAGACGGGGATGGCGTGGCCGAAGACGGCGCGTTCATCCCGTTTACCCTGCCTGGCGAGGATATCCGCCCCGGCCCACCACCCGAGATCCTGACACCCAGCCCATCCCGCATCACACCGGTGTGTCCCCATTTCTCGCGGTGCGGCGGATGTTCCCTGCAACACGCCTCGGACGCCTTTCTGGCCGACTGGAAGTCACAAGTGGTGCGCCGCGCGCTGGCCGCCCGAGACCTTGAGGCGCCGTTCCGTCCAATCCACGTCTCGCCCCCCGGCGCACGGCGGCGCGCGACCTTTGCGGGCCGCCGCACTCGCAAGACCGTACAGCTTGGGTTTCACGAACGGCGCAGCGACGTGATCGTCGATCTCGAAACCTGCCCCGTGCTGTCGCCGCGCATCCTCGACTTGCGTCCTGCACTCTTGGAAATTGTCGGCCAACTAGCCTCGCGCCGTGGAACGGTATCGTTGTCGGTGACCGTGACCGACGGCGGCAGCGACGTGGCTGTCGGGGCCGACAAGCCGCTGACGCTGGAGTTGCGAAACACCTTGGCCAGCCTCGCGCGCGCCCACGGGTTGGGCCGCCTGACTGTTGGCGGCGAGCTGATCTGCACCCTGGACCAACCGTTGATCCTGATGGGTAAGGCTCAGGTTCACCCACCACCAGGCGCATTTCTGCAAGCGACCCAGGACGGGGAAAAGGCACTGGTCACTGCGGTACTGGATGCAGTTACTGGCGCCGATCGCTGCCTGGACCTGTTCTCGGGCTGCGGGACGTTTTCCCTGCCGCTGGCCCGGACGGCCAAGGTTCACGCGGTCGAGGGCGACGCGGCCATGGCTGCCGCGCTCGACGCTGCGTGGCGCACCACGCCGGATCTGCATCCACTATCGGTTGAACGGCGGGACCTGTTCCGCCGACCACTCAGCCCCGCCGAACTGGCCGGTTGGACAGCGGCAGTCATCGATCCCCCCCGCGCGGGGGCCGAGGCGCAGTGCAACGCACTCGCGGCCAGCGACGTGCAGGTGATCGCACACGTCTCGTGCAATCCGGTCACATTCGCACGGGACGCGCGAACGCTGGTGGATGGCGGGTACACGCTGGACTGGGTACAGGTGGTCGACCAGTTCCGTTGGTCCGGGCATGTCGAGCTGGCCGCGCGGTTCAGTCGCTGAACAACCTGCGGGCCAGGTCCTCGAAATCGCTTGCCACCACGTCCCAATCCTGGCTGGGCGCCAGGTCAGTTTGCTGGTCCGGTCCATGCTCGGTTGGCCGCGGAACAAACCCCGTCAACAGGCCCGATGCCCGCGCTGCCCCGAGGTCGTCATTATGCGCCGCGACCATCATCACCTGGCCCGGATCCAGCCTCAGCGCCGCACACGAGCCAAGATAGACCGCCGGCTTGGGTTTGTAGTCCCCCGCGACATCCGCACCAAGAATGCAATCCCAGGGCAAGCCCCCATACCGCGCCAACCGGGTCATCAGCGCAATCGACCCGTTCGAACACGGGGCAATGATCGCCGCCTGTTTCAATTGGCCAAGCCCGGTGACGACATCTGGCCACGGGTCCAACCGTTCCCAGGTGCGGTTCAGCGCCTCGGGGTCGGCGGGCGTGACGCCAAACCGCGCGGAAACGTGATCCAGGTTCTCGCGATGTAATTCGTCCAGCGCGATATAGCCCCGCCCCCCGTCGCGGATGCGAGCCATCGCGGGCTGGTATTCGTTGCGCCATGCATCCGCAAAGGCCAGCGCGTCGACCGTCGGCAGGGCATCCCGGACATCGCGCGCGACCGAGCTGCGCCAGTCCACGCAGGTGCCAAACACATCAAAGATCAGGGCGCTGGGGCGGGTCATAGTTCACCGCTCGATGGCATGGGACCGTCAGTTGGCCAGGAATACCACACCCTATGGCCCGATCCGCCCGCGATTCTCGCCAACATGTCCGCGATGTAGCAGAATGTGGTCCAGCAGAACGCAGGCAACCATTGCTTCGCCGACAGGAACCGCCCGGATCCCTACGCAGGGGTCGTGGCGGCCCTTGGTAACGATCTCGGTCGGCTCGCCCGACTTGGTTATGGTCTTGCGCGGGCTCAGGATTGACGAGGTCGGCTTGACCGCAAAGCGCAGCACAATGTCCTGCCCGGTCGAGATCCCGCCCAGGATCCCACCCGCATGGTTCGAATTGAACTGAGGGGTGCCGTCATTGCCCAGAAAGATCTCGTCCGCATTCTCGATCCCGGTCAGCGCTGCGGCCCCCATGCCCGCGCCGATCTCGACCCCCTTAACCGCGTTGATCGACATCGCTGCGGCCGCGAGATCGGTGTCGATCTTAGCGTAGATTGGCGCACCCAGTCCCGCCGGAACACCCGAAGCGGTAACTTCGATCACCGCACCAACCGAATTGCCGGACTTGCGCAGGTCATCCAGATATTCGGCCCAGTCCTCGGCTGCGACCGGATCGGGGCACCAGAACGGGTTCTGGTCAATTTGGGCCATAGCGGCGCGCGCGCGGTCGATCGCGCGGGGGCCCATCTGGACCAGCGCGCCCTTGATCGTCACCGCTGGCGCTAACTGCGCCAGGGCCACGCGGGCCAGACCGCCAGCCGCCACCCGCGCGGCGGTTTCCCGGGCCGATGACCGACCGCCGCCACGATAGTCCCGAATACCGTATTTCTGCCAGTAGGTGAT
>CAYWND010000437.1:0-3040 GCA_964459085.1 uncultured Oceanibium sp.
CGATCACCGCGACCAGGGTGACAATCACGCCCAGGGTGCCACTTTTGCCGTAGCGGGACGAGATCAGGTCAGCGATCGAGGTGATGCGCTGGGTCTGCGAGATGCGGATCAGCTTGCGCGGCAGATACCACCAGGCGAACATCACAAGCGACGGGCCCAGATAGATGGTCACGAAGTCCAGGCCGCCGCGCGCCGCCGTGCCAACCGCGCCGTAGAAGGTCCAGCCCGTGCAGTAGACCGATAGTGACAGGGTGTAGACCAAGGGAGAGCGCAGCCAGCCGCCGCGGCCGACCGCCGCGCGCCGTTCTGCCCAAAATGCAATCAGGAAAAGACAGGATGAATAGGCCAGACAGGCGGCAATCAGGCTGTTGAGCGAAAGCATCGACCTAGTCCCCGCCGTCGCGGTCCCGACCTTCGTCCGGCCCGGTAAGGCGGCGGGCAAGAAGCATGGTAACAGCGATGCCGCCGATCCACACCAGGAATACGAACAGGAACGGCACCGGGATACCCAGCAGTGATTGTGGCTTTGCGAAGATGTCAACGAAGGGCGACACCAAAAGCAGCACGCCGATGGCCGGCAGCACCATCGCCAGGTCCTCGCGCTTGCGACGGCGCATGGCGCGTTCGGCAAGGTCTGGGGTGTCGTCGCTCATGATGCGGTCATTTCGCGTACTGTTTCGACAACTTCGGCATTCGAGAATGGCTTGGTGATGAAACGGGATGCGCCCAGTTCCCGTGCGGTTTCGCGGTCCTGGGGCTGCCCCTTGGCGGTCAGCATCAGAACCGGTGGGGCCCAGGGGCGGATCTGAAGGTCGCGCAGGATATCGAAGCCGGACCGGTTGGGCAGCATCACGTCCAGGATCACCAGATCCGCGCTTTCGGACACGATCCGGGCGACGGCGTTGCCGCCATCGTTTTCCACCGCGACATCGAAACCCTCGTGTGTCAGGAGGAACTTCAGCGCGTCAGCGATGTTCGGTTCATCTTCGACGATCAGGACACGATGTGCCACGGCGTCTCTCCCATCCGCGCGGCCCTGTGATGGCCACTTGGGGACAGATTAGCCAGTCGGAAAGCGGGCTGTCACGGGGTTTGTTGGCTGTATGGTCAGATGTCCAACCGGGGTTGCGATCGCGCGGCGCAGGCGTCACGGGTGCAGATCCGGCAACTGGTACCGATCTGGCGCGTGGCCGAGGGTGGCAGGTGATCAAATACATGGGGTTCCGCAATCAGCATCGCGGCGATCAGATCCACCGGCCCGCCGAAGCTGGAGGACGGTCGGGGTTCGGCGATCGATAGTGCGCGGAACCGCTGGCCGTTGTCATGTTCGATCACATCGACGCGGGGCAGACCTGGCTGTGTAAATGCGGCGAACAGGGGAAGCAGCGGGCAGGCATTTCCATGCCTCGGAAGCGGAAAGTTCGGCATTGGCACACGTTGCAGCGGGTAGCCCGAGGCGCTGACCGCAACGAGGCCAAAGCGCGGCGCATCCAGGCCCGGACGGGCAAGCGCAGCAAGGCGGCGGAACACGGCCTGCACGGTTTGGCCATAGCGCGCGGCCAGGGCGGCGGGATCCCAGGTTGCGGCGGCGGCAGCGGCATGAAACCCGTTAAGCGGCATGGCGATTGCGTCGTCCGCATACTGACCCAGAAAGATTTCGGCCAGCGCGCGCGCCTCGCCCGACTGGACCAGCGGTTCGGCGTCCAGCATATCCCTGATCAGGGTGCCCAGGCGCCTGCGGCTGTCGGCAACCGGCAGGCCGTCGAGCGCCTGCGCGACCTCGTCAATGCGCGCAAATCGATAGTCGTTGGCGCGCAGGAACTGGTCCATCGCCTCTTCTGCGGTGGCGGCGGTGTCGGGGCGGCTGTCGGCTGCGCCCAGATATTCGGCCAGTTGCGCGGCGGTGTCGGACAGCTTGCGGCTCTCGTCGTGGATGTTGGCGTAGAACTGGCGCCGCTGTTGATCCGGGATGTTGGCGACATCCGACAGAAGGCCCGAAGTAGAACGTACCGCCGTGATGTGGCTGAGCATGGCATGGACATTTTCGGACAGGAACGGATCGTGTCCCAGCCGGTCGGACAGCGCGGCGATCACGCCGGCCTGGTCCTGAATGCGCCGGGCCTGGGCAAGGACCAGATCGGCCCACGCGGGATGAGCGCCTGCAAAGGCGTCCGCGGTATCGGGATCCAGATGGATCCCGTCGGCGCCCGCCGCAGCGGCGCGCAGGTCGGACAGCAAACTGGAATCACCGCCTTCGGCCAGATCGCTGGGTTTCTTGTTCAGGACCCCGGCAATGGCGTTCAGGATGCGTCCGCCGATTCTGCGCCGGTTGTGTTCGATAAGGTTAAGATAGGATGCAGAGATGCCCACCGCCTGCGCCAGCTCGACCTGACTCAGTCCCGCGGCGCGCCGCGCGGCGCGAATGCGACTTCCGGCAAGTGATCTGGGCATTCTGATAGTCCCTTGGATTCCCGGACATATTATGTCGTCTGTAAATTAATTTACAATATTGCAGCGCAACAATGCAAAGGATTTACAAAAAAATGTCGTATTTGCAGTGAGTTATTGCACTATTGACGAATGTGGCAATAATTACGGCGGGGCACTCAGTCCCGGCTGCGCCTGTGCGTGGCCCCGAAAGATCCTTTGGGAGGACCTATATGTCTGGATTCAATCTCAGCCGTCGTGGGCTTCTGAAGACCGGTGCCGTTGCGGGCGCGGGTCTGGCGATGCCGACGATTTTCCCCTCGGCCGCGCGTGCCTATACCAACGAGCCCACCGGCTCGGACGTCACCTTGGGCTTCAACGTGCCGCAGACCGGCGCATATGCAGACGAAGGCGCGGACGAATTGCGTGCCTACCAGCTGGCTGTCGAGCACCTGAACGGTGAAGGCGACGGCGGCATGCTGAACACCTTCAGCTCGAAAGAACTGCAGGGTAACGGCATCAACGGCAAGAAAGTCACCTACGTCACGGGCGACACGCAAACCAAGTCGGACGCCGCGCGTGCCTCGGCAGCATCGATGATCCAGAAAGACGG
>CAYWND010000438.1:0-3039 GCA_964459085.1 uncultured Oceanibium sp.
CCAGATCGTCGAGTATCTCAAGCGCTACAAGGGCGAGGGGATCCAGCACATCGCCGTGGCGACCGAGGACATCTACAGCAGCGTCGATGCCATCGCCCAGAGCGGTATCCGCTTCATGCCCAAACCGCCCGAGACCTACTATGATCTCAGCTATGAGCGTGTCGAAGGTCACGACGAGCCCAAGGATAGGATGATGAAACACGGCATCCTGATCGACGGCGAGGGTGTCGTGGATGGCGGCGAGACCAAGATCCTGCTGCAGATCTTCTCGAAGACCGTGATCGGTCCGATCTTCTTTGAATTTATCCAGCGCAAGGGCGACGATGGCTTTGGCGAAGGCAATTTCAAAGCGCTGTTCGAGTCGATCGAGGCCGACCAGATTGCCCGCGGCGTCCTGGACACGGACGCGGCCTGACCAGTCCTGATCCCCGGGGCTGACCGGCCCCGGGTCCGATCCAGCATGATTCCGCCACAATCGAGGCGCAGACTGGTGCGTGTGTAACCAGTCGGAGTGTGTATCATGCCGGATCGCGAGATCGAGCGCACCGAAAGTCACCCGTCAGAGGCAGACGTTAAATCGTCTGCCGACCGGGAGCCCCCCGAAACCAAGGAAGAGCGGAAAGAGAAGCGGGCCAAAGAGGGTCTGAAGCTTCTCTACGGGTAGACCCGTCGCTACGGCCATTGCTGGGCTTGGCGGTGCCGCGCAACCTGCGCCATGGCTACCGGCGCATGCGCGGGTTTTGAATATATGTCGCCGGGGTGGCCGGATTTTGCGGACGCTCACGAGTTCTGCGTGACTTCAATTCCAGGCGCGCATTTCTCTAAATATTTGTAGCGAAGGGATTTTTCCGTCCTTCAAGCAGCAACCGTGGCGATTCTCATTTCCCGCAATGCGTGCCCGAGTCTACGCTGGATCCTGCCTCGCTGTCCGAAATGGCCTCTTTCTTTGAACCGTTTCCGACACTTTTGCGACTTACCCTGAAAGACAGTCACACGATGAGTGGAGTGCTTGAAATGGGTACCGAACACGCCAGAACAGCGACCATCGCAGACGCAACACCGGTCGCCAAGATCCCGCCCGCACCCGAGGCCGAACAGCGCCGTTTCTACCGTGCGCCGCCCCGGCCGATGGATGAAGGTCTGAAAGTTCTTTACGGCTAAGAACAGCCGTTGCCCCCGAAAGATCCGGCGGCATGGCTCGTGCTGGACAAGGCATAATCGCCCGTCGGGACGATAGACTGATCCAACAGTATTCAGGAAAACGCTGGCACGCCCAACGGGACTCGAACCCGTGTTTCCGCCGTGAAAGGGCGGCGTCCTAGACCACTAGACGATGGGCGCGCACTCGCGTGAGCGTCTAGCTACCCATTTCGGGGTCCGTGTTCAAGCGGATTTTGTCTGTTTGCGCGGAAAAATCAGCCCGGTAGGGCGGCGTCCTCGATCCGCAGTTGCGCGGTTCGTTTTCCACCCCAATCGTTGATCTCCAACCGCCCGGCAACGTGCACCGGTTTGAGGCCCGCCTGGGTCAGCGCGGGGCCCAATTCGCCCTCGAAGGCGCGGAACGCGATCCCGCGCAGCGTCGCACCGTCTTGGGCGATCGTCATCGACAGATGCGTATCGCCCACCGGGCGGGTATGGGTGATCCGGGCGTCCGCAAATGCAAAACGCGGTGCCGGTGCACCGGCACCATACGGGCCTGCCTTGTCAAGCTGCGCCACCAGATCCGGCGTCGCGCCGCGTGCGTGTAGCAGGCCGTCCAGATGCAGGTCAGCGACACCAGCAGCCCCTGCACCCTGTTGCGCGACAATGCCGGATAGACGCTGCATGGCGGCTTCGATCCCATCGCTTTTCACCGTCAGGCCCGCGGCCATCCGGTGTCCGCCGCCCTTGACCAGCAATCCTTCGCGCGCGCAGGTCGCGACGGCGGCGCCGATATCGACCCCACTGACCGAGCGGGCCGAGCCCTGGGCCTGGTCGCCACTTTGTCCAAGGACAACGGCGGGGCGGTTGAACCGCTCTTTCAGGCGTGCGGCGACAATGCCTACGACGCCGGGGTGCCAGGTCTCGCCGACGGCCCATACCAGCGGTGCCGAAGGATCTGCCGCCTCGACCTGAGCGGTGGCGGCGGCCAGCACACTCGCTTCGATCTCGCGCCGTTCGGCATTCAGGCGGTCCAGCCGCTCGGCCAGCGCGACAGCCTCGTTCGCGTCCCGCGTGGACAGCAGTCGCGCGCCCAGATCGGCGCTGCCGATCCGTCCCCCGGCATTGATGCGTGGGCCCAGCAGAAACCCCAGGTGATAGGTTGTGGGCGGGCTATTCATTCCGGCCGCATCGGCCAGGGCCGCCAGTCCGGGCCGCCCGCGCGCCGCCATCACCTTTAGTCCCTGGCGGACCAGAGCGCGGTTCAACCCCCGCAGCGGCGCGACATCCGCCACCGTGGCCAGCGCGCCAAGGTCCAGCAGGGGCAGTAAGTCGGGTGCCGGGCGGCCAAGTTGGCGCAGGCCGCGGTTCAGGGATACCAGCGCCATGAACACGACCCCGGCGGCGCAAAGATACCCAAGCTCGGTCGTTTCGTCCTGGCGATTGGGGTTCACGATGGCCTTGGCGCCGGGCAGGGTTTCAGCCGCAAGGTGATGGTCAAAGATCACCACGTCTGCGCCCTTGGCCGTCGCTGCAGCGACCGGCTCGAACGACAGGGTGCCGCAATCGACACAGATGATCAGCTGGTGGTCCTGGGCCAGCCTCTCCATTGCGGGCACATTGGGCCCATAGCCTTCGTCGATGCGATCCGGGACATAGACCGTCGCTGTGATGCCCTGGGTCGCGAACCAGTCGGTCAGCAGCGTGGCCGAGCAGGCCCCGTCCACGTCGTAGTCGGCAAAGATGCAGATCCGGGACCCGCGCGACACATGGTCCAGGATCACCTCGGTCGCCTGGTCCATGTCCGTCAGTCCCGATGGATCGGGCATCAGGTCCCGCAGCGCCGGTGCAAGATAGCTCTCAACCTCTTCGGCGGGGACCCCGACGCGCGCCAGGATC
>CAYWND010000439.1:0-3029 GCA_964459085.1 uncultured Oceanibium sp.
GCGGGTGCGAACGCGATCGGGGTGATCTCGGACGAGGACAAGCGGGATTTTGTCCTGAGCCTGGGTGCGAAGGGCGTGATTAACCGCAAGGACTTCAACTGTTGGGGTCAGCTGCCGACCGTAAACTCGGACGAATACAAGGAGTGGTTTGCCGAGGTTCGCAAGTTCGGCAAGGCGATCTGGGATATCACCGGCAAAGGCGTGAACGTGGACATGGTCTTCGAGCACCAGGGCGAGTCCACGATGCCGGTATCTACCTTTGTGGTGAAGAAGGGCGGGATGGTCGTCATCTGTGCCGGCACCACCGGCTATAACCTGACCATGGATGCGCGCTATGTCTGGATGCACCAGAAGCGCGTGCAGGGCAGCCACTTCGCCAATCTTATGCAGGCGTCCGAGGCGAACAAGCTGATGGTCGAGCGGCGTCTGGACCCGTGCATGTCCGAGGTGTTTCCCTGGAACGAGATCCCGGCGGCGCACATGAAGATGCTGAGAAACGAGCACAAACCCGGCAACATGGCGGTGCTGGTGGGGGCGAAAAGAACCGGAATGCGGACCCTTGAGGATGCAGCCGAATCATAGTTGACAAGCGATCAAGTAAACTTTTATGGACAGTTTCGCGGGAAAAAAGGGGCGGGTAACGCCCTTTTTTCTGTGTCGCGGATGCAACCCTGCAATAGCCCGGTTTGAGTAATTTCAAATACTTACGAGATCGAGACCCGCAGAAATGGGGGAATTTCATTGGAGAGGCGAAATGTTACAATCAATTCGTGTAAAGGTTGTATTAACCTTCTGTTAACGAAACTGTCGCGAGAGTTCTCATGTCGCACGACTGGATGCTGGATTTGATTTCTGACCTAAAAGGTTACGCGCAAAAGAACGCGATGACAGCTTTGTCTGAACATCTGGATGATGCTCTGATCATAGCTGCACGGGAAATCCGGGGGGCGTCCGGGTGCTTGGCTGTAGCGAGTCCTAGTCATGAGCAAGATCCCCGGATTTCTCGAGCGTCTACAGAAAACGACATCGCTTGAGGAAATACAAAACCTGGTCACCGGTTTCCGTGATGACCAGGATGTCGAACACGCCATCTATCATGTTGTCGGCGATACCGGCAAAGAATATGGCGCGCTGACCTATGATCCTGAATGGGTCGGCCACTATATCTCGAACAAGTACTACCTGATCGATCCCACCGTCTCGAAGGCCTTGCAGAGTTTTGGACCTTTCGACTGGCGGTCACTGGACTGGTCGCACCGAGATGCCCGCAAACTGATTGGTGAAGCTGTATCCGAAGGGGTTGGAAAGCAGGGTATATCCGTGCCGATCCGCGGCACAAACGGCCAATTCGCAATGTTCAGCGTCACCAGTTTCCAGACCGATACAAGCTGGGACCGATTCACGACCGAGATGAATGCGGATCTGATCCTGGCCGGGTACTACATCCATCAGCGGGCGGCGCAACTGATGGGTCATGATGATGACTTCAAACCCGCTGATCTGTCCCCCCGGGAACGCGATGTGTTGACCATGCTGGCGCTGGGTCGGTCGCGCGGGCAAGCGGCCGAGAGCCTGAAGATCTCGGAACATACGTTGCGGACCTATATCGATACCGCTCGGCTGAAGCTGGGCGCGCTGAACAGCACGCATGCGGTGGCACTGGCCATGACACAAGGGTTGATCATCCCCTGATCCCCGTTGCGGAAATTTTCTAGCAGCGCACGTTCGAGCAAGGTTAACGCCTGGCTGAATAGGCAGATCTCCTCAGCAACAAGGAGGACTGCCCATGATCCGCTATCTTTATGCCAGCCAGTTGTCTGCACACCCGACGCTGGCCCGAACCATGTTCGAAGACCGCGCCGAGCAGTTTCGCGAACGGCTGCAGTGGGAGGTCGATGTCGATCAGAACGGCTGGGAACGTGACCAGTACGATATCGTCAATCCGCTGTATCTGATCTGGGAGAACGCGGACGGGACACATGGCGCGTCGATGCGGGTGCTGCCGACGGTGGGGCGCACAATGGCCAACGAGGTCTTTGCCCACATGAACGCCGGGGTCGAGATCCGGGGGCCCTTTATCTGGGAATGCACACGGTTTTGCATCTCGCCCCGCGCTGGCTGCGATCAGAAAAGGGTGGCAGGCGCGCTGATGCTGGGGGGGCAGGAGCTGGGCCTGCGGTTCGGGCTGCGCCAGGCGGTAGGCGTCTATGACTATCGCATGACCCGGATCTATCGTGGCATCGGCTGGGTGCCGGAACTGGTGGGCACCTGCGGAACAGGGCGCGATCGGATCTGCCTGGGCCTGTGGCCGTTCGGGCCCGAGATCCGGGATCAGATCGCGGAAAAGGCCGGCCTGCCCGCCAATATCGCCGAAGGATGGTTCGATGCGGCGTTTCCCGCCGATGCGGCTGTGATTGCGGCCTGACCCTTGAGGGGCTGGACGTTTCCGCACACCTCGGCCTAAGTGGGGCCATGGATCTGTCCCTGCCGCTTTCGGACGACCAGGCCGCCGCCCATGATGCGGTGGCCGAGGTTTTGGCCACGTCTGGTGTTGACCTGGTGTCCGAGCAGTTGACGCCGATGGCCGAGGGCGCGCGGCAAAGCACGCTTGCGATCCTTGGCAAGGCGGGATCGGGCAAGACGCTGCTGCTGGCCCGGCTGGTGGCGGATTTGACAGCCGCCGGGGTCGAGACGGTATCCGGCGACTGGGAGGGGCGCCGACGGCGCGATCGTCGGACGCTGGCTATCCTGGCCCCGACCAACAAGGCGGCCAGCGTTTTGCGCAACCGCGGCGTGCCGGCGACGACGATCCACCGGATCTTGTACACGCCTGTCTATGATCCCGAATACGAAAAGATCGCGCATTGGCTGGCCGAAGGTGGCGAGCGGCCCGAGGTCGAGGGGTTGACCGATGTGGCGCTGGACCGGGCGCATGCGTTCTATGGCGCGCACAAGTCGATCCCGGGCGCATTGGCTGCGGCCGGGCTGCGTGGATCAGATTTCATTACCGGTTGGAAACGGCGCGATGA
>CAYWND010000440.1:0-3029 GCA_964459085.1 uncultured Oceanibium sp.
GGCGTTCTCGGTCATCGCGGTCGTCGTGCTGACGATCGTGATCTGGCGCCGCGAGGGGTTCGAACTGTCGGTCTCGCGCCCACAGGTCCTGATGCGCACCGAGAACGGCCAGCAGCTGGAACCGATCGAAGAGGTCACCATTGACGTGGACGAGGCCTATGCCGGGGTCGTGGTCGAGAAGCTGGCGCAGCGCAAGGGCGAGATGGCCGAGATGCGCACCGGCGCGGGCGGCAAGACCCGGATCGTGGCGCACGTGCCCTCGCGCGGGCTGATCGGCTATCATGGCGAATTCCTGACCGACACCCGCGGCACCGGCGTCCTGAACCGGGTGTTCCACGACTGGGCACCGTATCGCGGCCGTATCCCCGGCCGGCGGCAGGGGGTGCTGATCTCGATGGAAAGCGGCAAGTCGGTGGCCTATGCGCTGTTCAATCTCGAAGACCGCGGCCACTTTTTCATCGGCGCGGGCGAGGAGGTGTACCAGGGCATGATCCTGGGCGAGCACAGCCGCGACAACGACCTTGAGGTCAACCCGCTGAAGGGCAAGAAACTGACCAACATCCGCGCGTCCGGCAAGGACGACGCGGTGGTCCTGACACCCCCCAGACGCCCAACGCTGGAAGAGGCGATTGCCTATATCGATACCGACGAACGGGTCGAGGTGACACCGAATCACATCCGGCTGCGAAAGCAATTCCTCGACCCGCACGAGCGTAAACGCGCTGCGCGTGTATCCGCAGAATCGGCATAAACCTGTAATTACGTGACTTCGCCCGGAAAATTAGTTAACAAATCGTTAACGCATGATCTAAAACACTGCTATCATGCGCCTTAAAGTTGTCTGAGGAGTCGGAGATTCGTGGTATGATGTAGTTGGGTCCGGAGAATCGATGATCTCTACGAGCCACGCAGCGCAGTCCATGTTTCCAAGTTCTTAAGACGGAGTGTTTAGAAGTCGAGCTCAGGGCGATTGGACTCGCCCAAAAGGAGAGTACATGAAGCATCCAGTGGACGTTCACGTCGGTCAGCGGATTCGCCATCGCAGATGGATGCTTGGCATGACCCAACAGCAGTTGGGCGATGCCGTGGGGATCAAGTTCCAGCAAATCCAGAAATATGAAACCGGAATGAACCGGGTCAGCGCGTCTCGCCTGTGGGACATTGGCCGGGTGCTGGACGTTCCGGTGAATTTCTTCTTCGAGGGCCTGAGCGCGGATTATGACGAAGCGGGCGAGCGTGGGGACACCGAAGGCTCCCCCAAAGACCTGCTGTCGGACAAGGAAGCGCTGGAACTGGTGCGGTCCTACTATGCCATTCCCGAAACACAACGTCGGCGTTTGTTCGATCTGGCGCGGGTCTTGTCGAACGTCGCCTGACACCGGGCTGGGCCCTTGCCAAACCTGAGACTGACTGACTGGACCGCCCCGACGACCCGGCGCGGTCCACGCGCTGACGTAGTGATTGCCAGTCGGCGACCGCCCGGGTAGACCGGGCCCCATGACCCAGATCCCTCCACCCCTTGCTGCCGAGCTGCGCCAGGTCGCACACCGCATGGCAGACGCCGCGCGCGCGGCCATCCTGCCGCATTTCCGCGCCCCCGATCTGGCCGCCGCCAACAAATCCGAAGATGACTTCGATCCGGTCACAGCCGCCGACCGCGAGGCCGAGGCGGCGATGCGCGACATCCTGGCGCGCGAGCGCCCCGATGACGGGATCCTGGGCGAGGAATTTGCCGCCCAGCCCTCGACCTCGGGGCTGACCTGGGTGCTCGATCCCATCGACGGAACCCGTGCCTTCATCGCGGGCACCCCGACCTGGGGCGTGCTGATCGCGGTGAATGCGGGCGGCGCGCCGATCTACGGCATCGTCGACCAGCCCTTTACCGGCGAGCGGTACGAGGGCGGACTGGGCACGGCCCAATGGACACGCGCCGGGGCCGAGCGACCGTTGGCGACCCGGCCTTGCGCCACGCTGGCCGAGGCGGTGTTGTTCACGACATTCCCCGAGGTCGGCACGCAGGCCGAACGCTCAGGCTTCGAGGCGGTTCGGGACCGGGTGCGCATGGTGCGTTATGGGATGGACTGCTATGCCTACGCGCTGGTCGCGTTGGGGCAGGTGGATCTGGTGATCGAGGCCGGGCTGAACGCCTATGATATCCAGGGCCCCCAGGCCGTGATCGAAGGCGCAGGCGGCATCGTGACCGCCTGGGATGGCGGCCCGGTCCACGATGGGGGACGGGCGGTCGCGGCGGGTGACGCGCGGATCCATGCGCAGGCGCTGGAGCTGCTTGCTGGCGTGGAGTGAGGCCCTACAGACCGGGCACGCCCTGCAGAAACCCGTCGACCTCGTCCCACAGGCGGGTGCGAATGGCGGGCGTTTCCATCAGCGGCTCGTGTCGCGCGCCCTCTAGCACCACCGGCGGCTGCCCGGCCAGATGTTGGGAGAGCTGCCGGATGCGCGCGGGCGAGACCACCTTTTCGTCTGTCCCAACGAAGACCTTTACCGGCAGGCCGCTGGCCTGATCGGTGGCCAGGTCGGGCAGGTACGCCGGATCCAGCGCGCCCATCGCCCGGAACGCGCCGGCCAGCCAGGCCAGCGACGGGCCCGCAATCGCCAGATCAGGATAGCAGCGCAACTGGTCGCCGAACGCTTCCCACGTTGCGTGGTCCGAGGTCAGGACATTGTCGTCGAATGGTTCCGACAGCGCATAGGGCTGCGACCCACCGCCGGGCATCCGCGTATGCGGACGCCCCACCGCCGATGCCAGCCAGGCCGCGCCCCGGATCAGGGGCGGGACCGGCCAGGGAAAGGGCAGGCCCCACATCGGCGCGGAAAACACGGCCGCCGCGGGCCGCGCGCCACGGGCCAGCGCGGTCAGGCCGATGCAGCCGCCCATGGAGTGGCACAGCCACCAGCGCGGGCCGGGCAGGGCGGCAACCGCCGGATGGGCCAGCACGGCGGCCAGATCGGTCTGGAATTCGTCAAAGTCCCCGACATGCCCGATCAGACGGTTCGCAAACGCCCGATCA
>CAYWND010000441.1:0-3028 GCA_964459085.1 uncultured Oceanibium sp.
GCCGCGTCGTTCCAGGAAACGACGCGCGTGCTGACCGAAGCGGCGACGCAAGGCAAGCGCGACAAGCTGATCGGCCTGAAGGAAAACGTCATCGTCGGTCGCCTGATCCCGGCCGGCACAGGACGGGCCACGCACGAGATCAAACGTGTGGCCCACACCCGCGACGCCGCGATCATCGCCGAACGGCAGGAAGCCGCCGAACAGGCGCTGCCGCTGGAAGGCCCCGCCGAGGTGTTCGGAGACGACACCGTGGTGGAATAAATCCCGCCTTTGGCGAGATGCTTGGCCCCTCCCTGCCGGGAGGGGCTTTTTTTTGGGTGGAAGTCTGCACAGACTGAGCGGGAATGAGGGGCAAGTACGCAGATATCTCGATCGTCACTCCGGTGTTCAATACCGGTGCCTATGTTGTGGATCTGCTGGACTCACTATTGCGCCAGACGGTGGCCCCGCGCGAAATCCTGTTGGTCGATGACGGCAGCGGTCCGGCAACCGCGGCGATCCTGGCGGATCTTGCAAAACGACATCCAGAGCTGATCCGCCTGATCACCCTGCCAGACAATCGCGGCCCATCCCGCGCCCGAAACACAGCGATAGCCCAAGCGGCGGGCCGCTATGTAATGTTTGTCGACTCGGACGATTTCCTGCTGGACGCGGAGGTGCTCGAAACCCTGGCCGCGCGCGCCGAGGGGTGCGATTTCGACATGCTGGCGTTCAAGGCCATCCACTTTGAACAGAATATGTCTGACGGCGCGGCCTACTATGCGGACCGCTGGTATGGCGGGGCGTTCCAAGGCGATGTGGATGGTGCGACGATCCATTCTGCGCCGATGCTGTATCGCGGCATGTCGCTTTGGAACTATTTATACGACGCGGATTTTTTGCGAACGCGCGGCGTGCCGTTTGACGAAGACCTCGGCCGCCGCGAGGACTTTCCCTTCATTTTCATGAATCTGCTACATGCGAAAAGGCTGTCGTCTTTTGATCGCAAGCTGATTGCCTATCGCCTGCGGCAGGGCAGCATAATGCGCGCGCCGGACGCCGCGGATCTGGGCAAGATAATCACAGGATACGACAGGGTGCTGACGGCATATACGCTGGCCGGACAGCGGGACACCAAGGTCGGGCATTTTCTGGATCTGACCTATATGCGCAGCGTCCTGGATTTCGCGCGGGATCAGATGGTTCGCGATGGTAGTGTGGATATCGGCGAGGATATCACGAGGTTCCGTCGACTTTTTGTGGCGCATGGAGCCGGCGCAATGTCGTTGAGGCAAAAACATGCGGATTCGGCGGTTCCGGGCAGCAAATTGTCAATTTTGCCCGGCAACGAGGAAAGCAGGTTGCTGCGTCGGCGGTACAATGCGCTGGTCCGTTCCGACAAAGCGGTCGTCGATCAGATCGACCGGGAGTGCCGCGCGCGGGCAGACGGGCCAAAGCCTGGTAAATCCGCCGGTGTCCTGCCTGCGCTGCATGGGCGCAAGCTGGTCCTGCATGTTGGCCTGACAAAAACAGGCACCACGGCGCTTCAGCAGTTTCTGGACGACAATCGAAAGGTGTTGTCCCCGCACATCTGTTATCCGTGTAGCGGTCTATTATGGGAAGATGATGAGCGGGGATCGGGCCACGGTCAGCTTTTCCGCGAAATTGCTGAGGGGCATCAAGCCCAAGTTCAACACGAGGTGCTTGAGGAACTTGCAGCAAGCGCGGCCGATGTCGCGGTCCTGTCCTGCGAAAATCTGTCATGGGAACAGATCTTTCTGTCGGAAGCGTTTCTGGAGAGTGTCCGAAAATTATTTGAGGGGATGCAGATCAAGGTCATTATGACCACCCGCGATCCTGTCGATCATTTCATAAGCCAGTACAAAGAGGACATCCGACAGCCCTACAAGCTGTTTGTCGGGGATCCGTTGGAGTTCTACCGCTTGCGGTCGGTCGATGACAGATGGAACTATGGACGGACATTCCAGCGGTTCCAGGCGGTATTCGGGGTCGAGAACTGCACCCTGCTGCGATACGAAGATATCCGGCACGACGCCGTTGGCGAAATCCTGTCTTTGGTTGCGCCTGACCTGCCGGGGGATCTTGGACTGAGCCCGCGGCAGCGGCAGGTTAATCGATCCATTGCGGATGATGACGTGGCGGCGCGCCGGATCCTCAACATCGCGCAGTCGGCGATACTGCATGGAGACGTGCAACAACCCGATTTGTCCGACTTGCCCCGACTGCTCGAAGACCGCAAACGCTGTTTGATGACCGAGCTGGAAGCCGTTCGCTTGGACCAAGGGCACCCGGCGTTGGATGCCGGGGCGCGGCAGCACCTGAATGCCCGGCTGGGAACCCTGTTCGGGACACCCGAAACTTACGCGCATTGCGAGCGATTGCTGGCAGCCCAGGGCCGGCGGCTGACCGACTATGTCGGGATAGACGGAGAGGAACCGGCAGTCCCGACGGTGCGCGGGAACTACACAATGCTATGGGCGTATCTGGACCTTTGGTCACTGGTGCGCGGGCGGCGCAAGTTTCATTCCAAGGACATGATTTCGGCCGCCGTGGGTGCGATGATCCTGCAATATGTGTGGTTGCTGGCTGGATGGTGAGACGAATTGGGGAAAGTGGCATCTGGGCTGTTGACATCGTGACGCGCCGGGCCTAGAAAGCGCGCGCTCACGAGGGGGTGTCGACTCTCTCGCCAAAACATAGCCGCGAATGGCAAGTCACGACCCAGGGTTTACCCCTCGGTCCTCTGGAATTTCGCCCCGCCGGGTCCAGGTAGGATACCCGCCCGGGGCTGGTTTTGCGTTTTGCACGGGACGCCGTGTGGCGACGCAGGACCGAGACACGAGAACTGGGTAAGACGGGAAAAACCGAATGCCAACGATCCAGCAGCTGATCCGCAAACCGCGGCAGCCCAAAGTAAAACGCTCGAAGTCGCTGCACCTCGAGAGCTGCCCGCAAAAGCGCGGTGTCTGCACACGCGTCTACACCACGACGCCGAAGAAGCCGAACTCGGCCATGCGGAAGGTTGCCA
>CAYWND010000442.1:0-3022 GCA_964459085.1 uncultured Oceanibium sp.
TCCGGCTCGCACGGCATCAACAGGGACACGCCCTCGGCCTCGTGAAAGACCGCCTTAGCGTCCCCAAGATAGGGCGTGGCTTCGGCCATCGTGGTGAACGAGCGGAACTGGAAGGTTCCATCGACAAGCACCGGCGCCATGTGCCGGATCATCTCACTGGTGTCGGTCACAGCATCTTTCATGGCTTTAATCGATCTCCCTCAATACATCTGCCAACGTTCCGAACAACTGGTCTATATGGCCCTTTTCGATGATCAGTGGCGGCGACAAGGCGATGATATCGCCTGTCGTGCGGATCAGACATCCCCGCTCGAACGCTTTGAGAAACGCCGAGAAGGCGCGCTGTGTCGGGGCACCGGAGATCGGTTCCAACTCGATGGCACCGATCAGCCCCATGTTGCGGATATCGATGACGTGCGGCAGATCCTTGAGGGAATGCAGCGCATCCTCCCAATAGGATGCCAACTCGCCCGCCCGGGTCAGCAGCCCCTCGTCGGCATAGGTTTCCAACGTACCAAGCGCCGCTGCCGAGGCGATCGGATTGCCCGAATAGGTATAGCCGTGGAACAGCTCGATCATATGCTCTGGGCCGGTCATGAAGGCGTCGTGGATTTCGGCCGTGGTCAAAACGGCACCCATCGGGATCACCCCGTTGGTCAAACCCTTGGCGCAAACGATCATGTCCGGCATCACGCCAAAATACTCGGCCGCAAACGGCGCGCCAAGCCGCCCGAACCCGGTGATCACCTCGTCAAAGATCAGCAGAATGCCGTGCTTTTTGGTGATCTCGCGCAAACGCTGAAGGTATCCTTTGGGCGGAAGCAATACTCCGGTCGACCCGGCCATGGGTTCGACGATCACGGCAGCGATGGTCTCTGGCCCGTGCAGGCCAACGATGCGTTCCAATTCGTCCGCCAGTTCCGCCCCGTGTTCAGGTTGGCCGCGGGTGAACGCGTTGCGCGCCAGATCATGGGTTGCAGGAAGGTGATCCACGCCTGTCAGCAGCGTGCCAAAAACCTTGCGGTTCGGAACGATCCCGCCAACCGAGATGCCGCCGAAATTCACGCCATGATAGCCGCGCTCGCGACCCACCAGCCGAAAGCGTTCGCCATGTCCCTTGGCCCGATGATAGGCCAGCGCAATCTTCAATGCCGTATCGACCGACTCCGACCCTGAGTTGGTGAAAAATGCATGCTCGAACGGTTTGGGCGCCAGGTCCACCAGGCGGTTGGCCAACTCGAACACCTTTGGATGGCCCATCTGAAAGGCCGGTGCATAGTCCAGTTCCGCGGCCTGGTCCTGGATCGCCTTGACGATCTTGGGGCGCTTGTGACCGGCATTCACGCACCACAGACCCGCGGTTCCGTCCAGCACCTGCCGCCCGTCCTGGGTGGTGTAGTGCATGCCCTCGGCGGCGACGAACATGCGCGGCGCCTTTTTGAACTGGCGGTTGGCAGTGAATGGCATCCAGAAGGCGCGCAGATCATTCGGCGCGGTCACTCTTCGTTCGGACATCTGTGCCCCCTGTTTGGGAATTGCGCCGCGTCTTCGGCTGTGCAATGGTTTTTCGACCAATTGGTCAAATCCACGCTACTCCTCAGGTACTGACAGTCAAGGGTTAAAGGGGAAGGTCATCGATGGCGCGTGCCGCCGAAACCCGAACGCCGACACGGATCCAGAAAGAAAAGACCGAAGCGATCCTGGCGGCCGCGCTCGAGGTCTTTTCCAGCCATGGATTTCGTGGTGCCACGCTAGATCAGATCGCTGACGCTGCCGGGCTGTCCAAGCCCAATCTCCTCTATTATTTCGACAGCAAAGAAACGATCCATCGCACGCTGCTGAACCGGCTGCTGGATACGTGGCTGGATCCTTTGCGCCATCTCGACGCGGATGGCGACCCCTTGGCAGAATTGCGCGCCTATATTTTACGCAAGCTCGAAATGAGCCGCGATATGCCGCGCGAAAGCCGATTGTTCGCCAACGAGATGCTGCAGGGCGCCCCGCGTATCGATGACGAGATCGGCGGGATGCTCAAGGATCTGGTCGACGAAAAGGCGGCCGTGATCCGCGAGTGGTCGCGCGCTGGGCGAATTGCCGATGTCGATCCGCACCACCTGATCTATTCGATCTGGGCCACCACGCAGCATTCTGCGGATTTCGAGGTTCAGGTACGCACAATTCTAGGCGTGGCCGAGGATGGCCATTTCCACGACGCGGCCGCGTTTCTTTCGCGGTTGTATACCACGGGGCTGGAACCCGACTAGGGATCACCGATATCTGCAGTCCAGGCGCGCGGCGCCCCTTAAATGGCACCCCTAAAATTCAGTTCGTAATTGCCGTCTGGTTGCCGATCACTGGGCGGCTACGGTCGTCGGCATTCAGCGCGAACCCAAACACCACAATACCCAGAACAACGGCTGCAATGACGGCGAATGCCGTATCCGATTTCGTCGACATGCCTTTCCCCCACATGTTTGACGGACACCAGTCATATCACGATATGAAGATTCGCAAAAATGCTTTGCCGAGACTCACTTGGTCCATCCATGGACAGGGTCAAAATACGGACAGGATGGACCGCCCGGCACGCCTGCATCCTTGCTTACCCCCAAAAGGATACCGAAGATCCGGACGGGCCACCCCATATCAGATGCTATGTGCGGGCTGCGGAGCAAAACTGTTACTTTTCCAACAGTTTTCCATCGAATCGCCACTATTCCACGCGGCTTGCCCACGAAATATCCACGGGGACCGGGGCGCAGATGCACCGTGCCTGTCGCGCTGGGGATTACGTCATCTCAGAGACGTTATAGTCGATGTGCAGGTGGTTCCCATCCGGATCCCAGACATTAACCTGGACGACCGGAAATCCCGGAACTTCGACGACTTTGAACCGCTCTCCCTGCGCTTCAAGCCTTGCAATCATACCGGCAAAGTCCGTTGCGCTGAACGCGCCGTGCTCCAGTGTCAAGTCATCGCCTGGTTGCGGTGGTGCGGGGTCGACGCCGACCAGATGAACCAG
>CAYWND010000443.1:0-3017 GCA_964459085.1 uncultured Oceanibium sp.
CGGGGCCGGTCCCGCGGTGGGCCCTTGCCCCCCCGTTTCACCCTTTCCGCGCACGCGCGGCGGTCTGTTCTCTGTGGCGCTGTCCCGCGGCTTGCGCCGGCCGGGCGTTACCCGGCGCCGTTCCTCCGTGGAGTCCGGACTTTCCTCGCCCCGAGATAGGGCGCGGTCATCCGGCCATCCGCCCCGCACACCTAGCGAGCCAGATCGCGCAGATCAAGGACCAGTTGACTGGCGTCAACCGCTTCGACGCGCCTCCAGCATCCACTCCAGATTGGCTTTGACCGTGGGCCACTCGGGGGCTGTGATCGAATAGACTGCCGTGTCGCGCAACGTACCGTTCGCCATGACCATGTGCGACCGCAGGATCCCGTCCAGCTTGGCCCCCAGCCGCTCGATCGCGGCCCGGGACTGGCGATTGAGATAGTGGGTCCGGAACTCGACCGCGATGCAGGACAGCGTTTCGAAGGCATGGCCCAGCATCAGCAACTTGCACTCGGTGTTCACCGGCGACCGCTGGACGGCCGCGCGATACCATGTTGATCCAATCTCTAGGCGGCGGCTTTGCGCATCAATGTGCATGTAGGTTGTCATGCCCACCGCCCGCCCCGAAGCCTGCTCGACCACCGCGAAGGGCAGCATCGATCCCAAGGCCCGCAGCCCCAGGCGCCGCGTAATTTCCGGGCCTACCTCTTCGGGCGCAGGCACGGTCGTGTACCACAGCCGGTGCAACTGGCCATCCGCCGCCGCCTCGGCCAGATCTGCCGCATGATCCTGCGACAGCGGGACAAGCCGGACATGCCGCCCCTCCAGCGTGATGTCCGGCGGCCAAGGGGTCTGGGCATCCGTCATCTCCTATCCCTTCTCTGACTGCGGTCTCTGAGCCATCCCGCGCAGCACCAGCCTGCCCCAGTCGAACCGCGGCCCCGGATCGTGTTTGCGCCCGGGCGCCACATCCTCGTGCCCCAGCACGCGGGCTGGCGCGATGTCCCTCCGGGTCGTGACGTCCGCAAGCAGGGCCTCCAGCGCCGTCATCTGTGGTTCGGGGAACGGCTGTGCGCCGTCATTGACCAGTTCGATCCCGATGGACAGCGAATTGATGTCGTCCTCGCCCTGCCAGTGGCTTTTGCCCGCATGCCAGGCCCGCAAGTCCTCGTCGACCAGCCGCCAGATCCGGCCCTGTTCCGAGATCACGTAGTGGGCCGAAACCTCGTGCTCGGGCGCGCACAGCCGGTCCAGCGATGCCTCGCACCCCAGCACGGTGTAGTGGATCAGCACCATATCCGGGCGCCCCGCCCCCCGCCGGTCATTGAAATTCGGGCTTGGCCTGTCAATGATCTCCATGCCGCCACCTCAGCCCGAAGGAACCCGCATTGTCCAGCCTTCAAAATCGCGTATTTCCCGATGGCACGATCCGCCGCGACCCGGCGCGGGGTCTGTTCCTGGGCAATCGCGGCGGTCGCATGCATGATGCGCATCGCCAACTGGTGCGCACCCACGCCTCGCGCCAGTGGATCATCTGCGTGCTTGAGTTCAAGGGACGCCATCGGCAGGTGATGGGCGACGGCTATACCGAGCTGTTTTTCATGGACGAACCCACAGCGCTGGCGGCAGGACACCGTCCCTGTTTCGAATGCCGTCGCGCCGCCGCGATGGACTATGCAATACGCTTCCCCGGCGAAGGCCGAAGCCGGGCACCACACATGGACCGCGTGCTGCATGGGCAGCGCATGGCACCGTGCGCGCATGGCCCGGCCACAGATCTGCCTGACGGTGCGATGTTCAAGACCGGCGATGACATCTTCTGCGTGCGTGCGGGTCGCGCCCTGGTGTGGTCGCCCACCGGCTATGGCGCGCCAGGACCGCTGCCGCAAGGTGGCGTCGAGGTGCTTACCCCCGCCGCGACCCTCGCGACGCTTTCGGCCGGGTACCGCTCGGTTTTCCACCCGTCGGCCGACGCCTGATCCGCGATTTGCCGCTACCAGGTGTGTCCGGGTCGCCGGTGGCGCCGATCCCCAACTGATCGCGCAGCACCTTCTGGCGCACCTCTTCGACCTCGCCCCGCGCCAACTCGCCCAACTGGAACGGACCATAGCTGATGCGGATCAGGCGGTTGACGGTCAGCCCAACCGCATCCAACGCGCGGCGGATCTCGCGGTTACGGCCTTCGCGCAGCCCGATCGTCAGCCAGGCGTTTGCCCCCTGTTGCTTGTCGATGGTGACCGACATGCCCCGAAACCGCTCGCCATCCAGGGTCAGGCCATCGCGCAACGGGGCCAGCATCTGATCGGTCGGCTGGCCCTTGGCCCGGACCCGGTACTTGCGCACCCAGCCCGTGTCCGGCAACTCCAGCCGGCGCTTCAGGCCGCCGTCATTGGTCAGCAGCAACAAGCCTTCGGAATTGAGATCCAGCCGGCCGATGCTCATCACACGCGGCAACCCCTCCGGCAGCTTGTCAAAGATCGTCGTCCGCCCCTTTTCGTCGGCGTGACTGGTCACCAGCCCCGCAGGCTTGTGGTATCGCCACAGCCGCACCCGCTGGGCCGCCGCCACCGGCGCGCCGTCTACCTCGATCCGGTCGCTTTCGGTCACGTTCAGGGCGGGACTGTCGATCAAGGCGCCGTTCACCCGCACCCGCCCCTCGGCAATCATGGCCTCGGCGCCCCGGCGCGAGGCGACCCCCGCCCGCGCCAGGCGTTTTGCAATACGTTCCCCGTCAGACATGGCGCCAGCCTTTACGCCCCGGCGCCAAGGCTGGCAAGCAAAGCCTTTGACACCCAGCCGGTGGCGCGGGATACACGGCGCCATGACTTTCCCTTCGGCCATGGAACAGGCACTGGATCAGGCGCGCGCCGCCGCCGCGCGCGGCGAAACCCCCGTCGGCGCGGTCATTACTGTGACAGCCACCGGCCAGGTGATCGCAGCCGCCGGCAATCGCACGCGCGAGTTGCACGACCCCACAGCCCATGCCGAGATCCTGGCGATCCGCGCCGCCCGCGCTGCCATCGGGTCCGAGCGTC
>CAYWND010000444.1:0-3012 GCA_964459085.1 uncultured Oceanibium sp.
AGTTGAACCCGCGCCACGTGGCGATCTGGTTCGGTGTGGTGTTCTGTATGAATATGCAGGTCAGTTTCCTGTCGCCACCATTTGGACCGGCGGCCTTCTATCTGAAATCCGTGGCCCCGCCGCACATCTCGCTGACGGATATCTTCCGCGGCTTCCTGCCCTTCATCGGCATCCAGCTGCTGGCGCTGAGTGTTCTGCTGATCTGGCCGCCGATCATCTCGGTCTTCCTGCCGTGACGCTGACGGACGACCAGCGGTCCTTCTTTGACAGGAACGGATACCTGGTTGTCCAAGATGCGCTGTCCCCTGCGCGGCTGACCGCGTTGCGCGCCGAATATTCGGATTTGCTCGACAAACTCTATGCCGCTTGGCAGGCGGCGGGACTGGTGCCGCCCGGCGACGGTATGGATTTCTGGGGCAAACTGTCGGCGGCCTACGCCGCAGGGTGCGACTGGTTTCAGCCCATGGACCTGTCGCTACCGGGGGGACAGATCGCGCCCGACACGCCGATGCATTTCGGCCCCGCCGCGTTCGACATGATCACGGACGCGCATCTGCTGGACATCGTTCAGGACCTGATCGGCCCCGAGATCACCTCGAACCCGATCCAGCACATCCGCATCAAGCCGCCCCAGGCCCAGGTGCGCCAAACCGAGGATCGCGTCCACGTCACCGTGACCGACTGGCACCAGGACCGTGGTGTCACCCATGCCGAGGCGGACGGGACCACCATGCTGACCGTCTGGCTGGCCATCACCGACGTCACTGCCGAAAGTGCACCGTTGCAGGTTATCCCCGGTGTCCACAGGGGCGATCTGATCGAACATTGCGGCTGGGCGCAGACCGGCATCCCAAAGGCCCTGATCCCGACCGATCGTGCCGTCGCCCTGCCTTGCCCGGCGGGGGCCGCGATCCTGTTCCATCCGCTGACCCCGCACGCCTCGTTGCCGAACGCATCCGACCGCTACCGCTGGTCATTCGACATCCGCTATTCGCAAACCGGCCAGCCCACGGGACGCAGCCACTTCCCTCATTTCGTCGCCCGCTCGCGCACACACCCCGAAACCGAGCTTAAGGATTGGCGCACCTGGCGCGATATGTGGGTCCAGGCCCGCGCCCGGCTCTCGGATCAACCCCACATCCCGATCCACCGCTGGGACACCAGCAGTCCGGTGTGTGCCTGATCCCCAAAATTTGCATAAGCGTTCTGCGCTTTTCCGCAATTTTTTTGACCTGACGGCCCTGCTATCCGGCGGCCAGCACACCACCGCAGGATACCGCAATGGCCAATATCGCCGCCCCCGCCAGAATCCGCCATGCCGATCTGCATCTTGGCAGTTGGCATATCAGTCTGACGCGCGATGCCGTTCCGGCATCCCAGCTTGCAGCACAGTATGATCGCGCCGCCGCCTCGTGGGATCGCAGCCTGTCGCGGACCGGCACCCTGGGGGCGTATGACAGCCTGTTCATGCGGATCCTGCCGGATCTGGACCTGCCCGCCGGGGCCCCAGTGCTGGATTGCGGCACCGGCACCGGGGCGTTGACCCGTTCGCTGGCCCGGCTGGCCTTTGCGCCGCTCAGCCATCATGCGACCGACTTGTCACTCGGCATGTGCGCCCGCGCCGCACAAGCGTTCGGGGCCGATGGGCTGCCGGTGCAAACCGCCTGTGCTGACATCTGCCACCTGCCCTATGCCGATGACAGTTTCGCGCTGACCATGGCCGCGCATGTCTGCGAACACCTCGCCGATCCGCGCCGCGCCCTGTCCGAGCTTCGGCGCGTCACCCGCCCGGGCGGAGCGGTGCTGCTGATCCAGACGCGCCGGTCGCTGGCCGGGCGGCTGATCCAACTGGCCTGGCGCACGCATCTGACGACCGATCATGATCTGCCCACAGCCCTTATCGAGGCAGGGTTTGCGCAGGCCCACACCATCCCGCTGAGGGGGCGTCGCGCCCGCGCGCTCAGCGTTGCGTGTCTGGCCACGGCCTGATCGACGCAAGCAAATAAGGTGGATCTGCTCACACTTTGAATTTTCGCGTATTGTATGATTCCAACGACTTAACCCTATGCTCAACCTTGAGCACCCACCCGGATCACGTCTCTTTCTCGGTCGTGAACGCCAGCGGATAGCCCCGCCGCGCCCCCATCTCGGTACCCAGCTTGGCCTTCTCTTCGGCGATCTCGCGGGTATAGACGGCCACCACGCAGGCCCCCCGCTGATGCGCCGTCATCATCACCCCCATCGCCTGCCCCTCGGTCATCCGGAACACCGACTTCAGCACCACCACCACGAACTCGCGCGGGGTATAGTCATCGTTGAGCAAAATAACCTTGTAGAGGGGCGGCTTCGCCACCTTCTCCTTGGCCTTTGGCCTGGCTTTGACATCCGTATCGCTCATCAGCGGGTCCAGCGTCCCCAAAAACCCACGGGCAGTCCAGAAAAACCGGGCGCGCGCACTGGCGCGCGGGTCTCCTTTGTCCTTAAATGTCCTCGCCGGGAACGGCCCGTACCGCAGCAAGGACCGACATGAGCAACACCATCCGACTCGACCCTGCCGACAATGTCGCCACCGCGATCCGCCCGCTGGAAATCGGGGCCGACGGCGCGACCCAGCTCATTCCCCGCGGTCACAAGATGGCCCTGCAGGCGATCCCCAAGGGCGGCCGTGTGGTCAAATACGCCCAGTTGATCGGCTACGCGGCCGAGGACATCCCCCACGGCGCCCATGTCCATAGCCACAACCTCGAGTTTCGCAACGTCGACCAGACCTACGAATTCGCCACCAACCTGCGCCCCGCCCCGGAGCCCACACAACGTGACACCTTCATGGGCTTCCGCCGCGACACTGGCCGGGTGGGGACCCGAAACCATATCGCCATTCTGACCTCGGTAAACTGCTCGGCCACCGCCGCGCGAATGATCGCCAACCACTTCACCCCCGACATCTTGGTGGACTATCCCAACGTCGACGGCGTCACTGCCTTTGTTCACGGCACCGGTTGCGGGATGGCG
>CAYWND010000445.1:0-409 GCA_964459085.1 uncultured Oceanibium sp.
GGTGTTGATGTGCCTCTCGCCCATCTGGACGGAAAAGCACGAGACGGCGCGGCGATTGGCGCAGCGGATCAAGTCGGTTCTGGACGTAGCGCGATCAAAAGGATTTCGCGAGGGAGAGAACCCGGTTGTGACGATCCGGGACGCTGGCGTACTGCCGAAGGTGAAGCAGAAGGCCCTGCATCACAAAGCGATGGCGTGGCAAGATGTGCCTGCTTTCTATTCAAACCTTCAAGGACGGAGCGCGATTGCGGCGAAAGCACTGATGTTCACTTGCCTTACCGGGGCGCGGACAAACGAAGTGCTCGGCATGCGCTGGGAAGAAATCGACCTCGATTCGCGCCTCTGGACCTGCCCTGCCGAACGTATGAAGGGCGGGGAAAGACACCGCGTCCCGCTCACTGATGCGATG
>CAYWND010000445.1:419-1104 GCA_964459085.1 uncultured Oceanibium sp.
TTCTGGAGCCGCTAAGGGCATTGGGTTCCGAAGTCGTTTTCGAAGGGCAGAAGCGGCACCAGCCCCTGTCGAATATGTCGATGCTGATGCTCTTGCGGCGGATGGGGGTTGAAGGCGTTACCGTACACGGTTTCCGCTCGACTTTCCGAGACTGGGCGGCGGAAGTTGCGAATGCGCCTCGCGAATTGGCTGAGATGAGTATCGCGCACAAGGTCGGGTCGGACGTTGAACGGGCATACGCCAGAAGTGATCTATTGGATCGTCGGCGCGTCTTGATGACAAGGTGGTCAAGTTTCGTCACGCGGACTGACGCGACGCTTGTTCGGTTGGCCTAGTGCGGCGGCTTTCGTCAGAAGAAGCGAGGGCACTTCTGTTGGAATTGCTTTGTAACGAGATCTACCCTCGATATCCCGAAATGGTGAGGAACGATTCCAAGACCGCGAAGATTATTCACGGTTATCTGGCTGGGATGAGCTCATATTACCATGAGCACGGAAGAAAGAATCCATCGAAATTGACACCTAATCAATTTAGGGCGGTTTATATTGGTTTGCACTATCTCGACTTGGCGGCCCTTGGGCCTGAGTCGCTCCGCAAACACATTCGCTATCTATGGTCTTCCGGGCAGCTTCCGGATCGGCTCAAATTTAGACATGTAAAGCCAAGATAGGCGAACTTCCCATTC
>CAYWND010000445.1:1125-3006 GCA_964459085.1 uncultured Oceanibium sp.
GAAGTAGAACCCGATCTGTGAATATTGGGCTCCATCTTCCGATACTGGAGAAGGTGGAAATGAGAACAAACCTATTCGAGCAGCACCGCAACTACGTCCTTGGAGATCCCGAACTGGACGTCATTGGCCCCCGCGAGAAGTTGGCTCAATGGCGACACAAAGGCATTGGCCCGGCCTTCTATCGCCTTGGGCGCAAGATCATCTACCGGGGTGAAGACCTCAATGCCTGGGTCGACGCTCAACGCGTTGAGCCCAACGGTGGGCAACGTTGATGGCGCGGGTTCAGGCCCGGCGGGTCAAGATTCATCGCAGCTATACCTTCCAGCAACTAGCCGAAGTTTTGGAAGTAACCGTCGGCACGATCCGCCGCTGGTGCAAGTTGGGCTTGCCATATCTGAGCGATGCGCGACCGTTTCTGATCCTGGGGTGCGATTTTCGCGTCTTCCATGCTCAGAAACTCGCTCGCAAGAAGACGCAGTTGGCCCAGTTTGAAGTCTATTGTCTGGGCTGCAAAGAGGCACGAACGCCGCAGCCCGGACTCGTGGATGCCGAAGAAATGGACGCCTCGCGCGCCCGTATCATGGCGATCTGCCCCGTCTGCTCTGGGCTTGCGCGGCGTATCATCAAGCGGTCGGAACTTCGCAAATGGGGTGTGAAATACGGTTTCGCCCCCAACTTGCGGGAACACGCCTAAGCGAACCTTTCTGACCCAACTCAAATGATCACTTCGAAGGGGGCGGCGAAGATGCCCAAGTTGAACGGTTCAAACGTGCGCATGCGGCACAAGTATCTCGACTATCTGAAGCAGGCCAAAGGCCGGGACGAGAAGACGCTCGACAAGGTCGCGGCGGCGCTCTCCGAATTTGAAACCGCCATAGCGGGGAAGGACTTCAAAAGGTTTGACCGGAGCTGGGGCGAGCGGTTCAAGGCGCACTTGGCCAAGGCCCGCAACCGGCGGACCAAGAAGCCACTGAGCCCGTCGACGATTGATGCGACGCTTGCCTACGTGAAGGGGTTCATTCTCTGGCTAGCGGACCAACCGGGCTTCAAGTCGCGCGTGGGTTATTCGGATGCGGAATACTTCAACAACTCGCAAAGGGGCAGGCGGGTGGCGCATGCGCGCCGCGCCATTCCCTACCCGTCGATGGGGCAGGCGCTGCACGCGTTCCAAGCCATGCCGGAGCGGGATAAATTCGAGCGAAGGGACAAGGCGCTGTTCGCCTTCTTCATGCTGACCGGAGCCCGCGACGGGGCGGTGGCGTCGCTTTTGCTGAAGCACATCAACCTTTTCGACGGGCATGTGTTCCAGGACCCGCGCGACGTTGCGACCAAGAACGCCAAGCTTATCGACACATGGTTCTTCCCTGTGGACCCGCTCTATCGGGACTTCTTCGCCGGGTGGGTCACCTACCTGCGCGAGGTGGAACTCTTTGGCGACACCGACGCGCTGTTTCCGAAGGCAGAGATGGGAATCGTCGATCAGCGGTTCGAAAAGATCGGCCTGTCGCGCGCTGGCTATTCATCCGGCGCGCCCCTCAATGCGATCATCAAGGAGGCGTTCCGTCGGGTGCAGATGCAGCCCTTTACGCCACATGCATTCCGCAAGACCCTCGCGCTCTATGGCGACGAGATTTGCGCCCGAATGGAACAGCGCAAGGCATGGTCGATGAACTTGGGGCATGAGCACATGGCCACGACCGTGAACAGCTATATTCCGGTGTCGAAAGAGCGGCAGGGCGAACTGATAAGAGGATTGGGCGCGGCGATCTAGGCAAATTCGGTGGGCTGGTGGATTACAACGTGGCGGAGGCAACCAAGTCTGGATAGGTTCAAAAAAAGACACGACGGGGGACGGTGGTGCAAAATCTTCTTGATGACCTG
>CAYWND010000446.1:0-678 GCA_964459085.1 uncultured Oceanibium sp.
GCTTTTGCTGGGCTAAGCCTTTCTTAACCAAGATTTGGTGCCCTGCCGACATGCAGGTTGCCAAGAAACAGGACACGCCATCCCCGCTGACGCCGGATATCTGGCTACGGGATCTGTTTGATGCCCGCGCGGTACGCGAAGGCGCGGTCTTGCGCCGGAAGGCTCGCGATATCGAACGATACGCCGGTTGGACCCGCTTTGCGGCCGAAATCCAGCGGCGCGGGTTCCGGGCCTACCGGAACGGCTCGCAAGTCATCATCTTTTGCAACACCGAGCCCATCGAACGCATCGCGTGATTGCCGGGGCCCCGATTTCTTTCAAAGAAATCGGACCGAAATCCTTGAAGGATTTCGGCGCGCTCACGGCGGCCGTTCTTGCAACCGAAAACAAACAACTTATACTCAGACTGCTCGCAAGGACTATGGACATAAACGCGCGTGTAATAAGCGGATCGGACCCGGGGGCGGTACCCGGCGGCTCCACCAACATCCGTCGTTTGGGGATGGACGGGGCCGAAACAGGATCGACGGACGTCTAAAGACGTTAGCTTTCACTCGGCAGGATGCCACCGTTATCGGCTCAAGCATGATAGTTGCAAACGACAACCGTGCTCCGGCTATGGCTGTCGCCGCTTAATGCGGCGCCACCAGGCCAAACTTTAAGTCCTGATCTCTAGCA
>CAYWND010000446.1:688-3000 GCA_964459085.1 uncultured Oceanibium sp.
TTCGCAGGCACCTGGCAACAGAAGCCTGCATTTCCTTTCGCCTTTGAGTGCTTGTGCGCGTGTCGCGCGATGCGGTCAGTGCGGGACCGGCCCATGGATGCACACCACGGTTGGATCCTGCTCGACCAGCCCCGGCAGCGCAGTCAGACGACCCGCCCGATCAAAGCGGTAGAACCCGTAACCGGCCGCCCGCAGGATATCCTCGCTGCGCCGGATCGTGGGCGCCGCGGGATTCCAGACCTCGATCACGATGGTTGGACGATCCCGCTCAAGCAACTGTTGCCCGCCCGTCAGCGCCAGATCCTCGGCCCCTTCGACGTCCAGCTTGACCAGATCGACCCGGTCCAGCCCCTGTCGCCGGACCAGCCCGTCAAGCGATACCGTATCGACGGTCAGGGTCCGCTGCCCCTCGCCCGCGCGCCGGTGCACGATCGAGGCCGAGGTGTCGCCAGTCGAGATGTCCAACTCGGCCGTGCCTTCGGTATCCGAAATTGCCGCCTCGCACACCGTCAGATTGGCAAAGCCGCTCTCGGTGGCACTGCGCGCCAGGGTACGGGCGCAATGGGGCAACGGCTCGACCGCGACGATGCGCCCCCGCGGCCCCACGATCCCGGCCGATGCCAGGGCGTAGAGGCCCAGGTTCGCGCCGCAATCCAGCATCACATCGCCCGGTCCCAGCAACTTGTGCAGATACTCGAACCCGGGCTCGTAATAGCGGCGCTGTATGTAGACGCCGGTGCTGCCCGCAGCCTTCAGCCGGGGCGGCAGCAGCATGACGAACCCGCGTTCCGCATCGCTATAGCGCCCTTCGCGCCCCATCGCGACATGCCCCAGCCAACTGACCGCGCGGGCGGTGGTGGCAATGGGGGCCGCGCGAAATGCCCGCGTGCCGAACAACCTTAGTGCATAACTCATGACCGCTCCTACAAGTTACGGCCCCTGCGGCCTTGCCGCCAAAGGCTGCGCGATCATGGTTAACGATT
Source organism: uncultured Oceanibium sp. (assembly GCA_964459085.1). GTDB lineage: Bacteria > Pseudomonadota > Alphaproteobacteria > Rhodobacterales > Rhodobacteraceae > Halovulum. Next base: position 1,672 of record CAYWND010000446.1, read on the forward strand.
GCTTAATCCCAGCGTCGTCCCGGCAGCCACCACTGCCACACGATTGCGGCGACTTTGCCTGATATGTCCCCTTCCATCGCGCCGCCATTGCGGTATGGTTGAACCGAAGTCGCAAGGCGGGGCATATGACGGATCATATCCACTACGGACGCCGGATGTACGAGGCAACGCGCCGCATGATCGCGGAGCTCTTGGCCGAGGTGGCCGAGGATGGCCTGCCAGGCGACCACTATTTCTATATCACGTTCGACACCGGCCATCCGGGCGTGGACATGCCTCAGCAGCTGTTCGACCGCTATCCGAACGAGATGACCATCGTATTGCAGGACTGGTTCGAGGATCTGACCGTGACCTCGGACCGATTTGCGGTCACGCTGAATTTCGGCGATGTCCCCTCGACCCTGGTGATCCCGTTCGATGCAATGAAGACCTTTGTCGACCCCTCGGAATCGTTCGGGCTGAAGTTCGACAGCCCCGACGCAAATGATATTCAGGCGGACCCAGGAGCGACCGAGGTGCATCGGGCCATCGAGAAGCATCTGAATCCCGAGCCTAAGGATGACGTGGCCGAAACGCCCGAGACTGCCGATGATGGCGGCGACGTGGTCAGCCTGGACCGTTTCCGCAAGCATTGACGCGCCAGCGCGCCCCGCGCGCATCCCCGACGAGATGCCGTTGGCAAGCCCCCGCGCGGGCGCTATGAAGCCTGCGACACAGCGCTTTCCAAGGAGACACCGATGACCGCCACCCGCACCGAGACCGACAGCTTCGGCCCGCTGGAGGTCCCCAGTGACAAGTACTGGGGTGCCCAGACCCAGCGCAGCCTGATGAATTTTCCCATCGGGTGGGAAACGCAGCCTGTCGCAGTGGTCCGCGCGCTGGGGGTGATTAAACAGGCGGCGGCAACGGTCAACATGGCGCAGGGCAAGCTGGATCCGGACCTGGGCGACGCCATCGTGAAAGCCGCGGCCGAGGTCGTGGCCGGCAAGCTGGACGACCACTTTCCGCTGGTCGTGTGGCAGACCGGATCCGGAACGCAATCGAACATGAACGCCAACGAGGTGATCTCGAACCGTGCGATCGAGATGCTGGGCGGCCAGATGGGCTCGAAATCGCCGGTTCACCCGAATGATCACTGCAATATGTCGCAATCCTCGAATGACACCTTTCCCACCGCAATGCACATCGCGGTGGCCATGACCGCGCGGGATGTCACACTGCCGGGCCTGCGCAAGCTGCACGCAGCACTGGCCGCCAAGGCCGAGGCACTTGCCGACATCATCAAGATCGGCCGTACGCACACGATGGACGCCACGCCGTTGACCCTGG
>CAYWND010000447.1:0-2991 GCA_964459085.1 uncultured Oceanibium sp.
AAAAGAGGCCCAGCCTGCCCTTCCTCGCGATTATCACCAACAACCGCCTCAGCCAAAAAGCTTCCTCAGCGCCAGTGACGGGCTAGATACGCATCACCCAACCAACACGCAAGAGGAAAAATGCGCCTTTGCCGAAGTTTTTTCAGCCGCGCCCGCTGCCCCGGGGCATGCCGCCCGGTTCGCGCGTCGCGGCACCTGCCAGGCCCAGCACGCAGGCCAGGGCGCACATCGCGATCGGGAACATGGTGAAGACCCCGAAACCAAAGGCGAAATACATCCCCACGGCAGACGCGCCCATGAAAACCGCACCCAGAAACGGCCTCAGCCCCGACATCGCGCCGCCCGCAATGGCAAGGATCGGTGCAATCAGGCCGGCCGCACGCAGCATGTCCGCGTTTCCGGGCGTATCGATGGCTTCGGTCACTTCCGTGTTGAACCAGTCGGCAAAGGTCAGCCAACCGGTTACCCCCAGCCCCACGAATATTCCGATCACGCCACCGATGATGCCCAGGATAACTGCTGCGTTTTTCATATCTGCTCCTGTCCCCTACCCTTAAGCTGGTGATCCCTGCGGCCGGTTCCAAGCTGTCAGGTGAACCGGGCCGCCACATCCTTGGTCCATCCGACAAAGGTCTCGCCTGCCGCTTCGATCACTGGTCGCTTGATCAGCGTCGGGTGATCCACAAGCAATGCAACCAGTGTTGCGGGCGTGTCGGCGCGGTCCCGTTCGGCCTGTGACAGCCCAGCCCAGGTCTTTGACCGGCGGTTTAGCAGGGGCAATCCGCGATCGACCCAGGCCGCCAACAGGTCTGTCGGCACGCCATCAGCCCGCACATCAATCCATGTCAGATCATGACCCGCCGCCGTGATCTCGCGACGGGCCTTGCGACAGGTATCGCAGGACCCAAGGCCGTAGAGTGTTACCTGCATCGCCTCAGATCGTCGTCACGAAGCCCCGGTTGACGGGATCCATGCACACCACGCTGTCCAGCGGGGGCAACACGTCTACGCCCGACTGGAACTCGCCACGGGCGAAATCATCCGGCTGGCACACCGGCTTTTCGGTCACAAGATACCCCTTGTCCTGCAGGCACAAGGTCACGTTGGCGGCGATCTGATCGGGGTCCATCGCAGCGGTGGCCGCCGCAATCTCGTCGGGGCTGGCATTTGGCGCCACGCCACGGCCCAGGGTTTCGCATTCGTTGATGTCGTACAGGCGGACAATCCGCGGCGTGTTTTCCTTCCATGTCACCGGCGTCATCGCCACGTCCCGGTCGGCTATCGTCGTGGATACCGGCGCGTCGCAGGCCGCGACCCCTAGAAGCGCTGCAAAAAGCAGATTGAACCTGGCCTTCATTTCGGGCTCCCCATGTCGTTCCCCGCACCCTGTCTAGCATGACCATCCGAAATCCGGCAGGGGGAATGTCGCCAGGCCGCCGCCGTCGCATCGCGCGGCATTTCCGCAACAGCGAAGGGCCGCCCGCACCAGACGGAGGCTCACCACGCTCGCAGGCTGTTGTCCATGCGGTTGCAGGCCAGACTCTGCAGCCTCGCTGCGCCTATTTTCCCGCTGTGATCATCACCAGCGCGACAACAGACACCGCGGCCAGGGCCAGGGCCGGCACAACCAGCCCCGGTATGCCGAATACCAAGCCCGATCCGGCCCATGTGGCCGCGAGGCAGCCACCCAGCAGCTTCAACAGTCGGGCATCTCGCCGCTCTGCGCGCGGATCCTCGGGCGCCGAGGTGCCGGCCTGCTCGATCGTCGTGGCAGTTCTGGTGTCGATTGGGGCGTGTTGCATGGGGCTCTCCTGTTCGCAATTCACCTCAAGTGGTGCAGGCTGACGGCATTGAAAGTGTGGCATTTCATCCCGCCTCACGCCCTATCGCACGCTTTAACCACCGCTTAACCGCACCAGTTCAGAAGGCTTGTGGCGCAGGCGGGTCGGCAGCTAGCCTTGGCGGCGGACGATCAGTAATTCGTACGCCCAATGGGCAATGGTATCAGGAGGCTTTGGGCCCACATGAAACTCGCCTTCGACACAGATCTTGCGAAAACCGAAGGGCGCGGCTCGGTCCTCGCCGTTCCGGTGATCGGCTGGATGCTCTTCCTGGGAATATCGGCGATGCTGCGCGCGCAAGGGGTCGACTGGACCTGGACCATTCTGGCCGCCTGGGCGGGCGCGATCCTGCTGACCGTTCCCGTGCTTCTGATCCTGGCAACCCTGGGTCAGCGGCCCGAGGCACCTTCAGTCCCAGCCGCGCCCGCACCACCGGATCGCGCGCGCCTTGATGCACTGATTGCCGCCTGGGATGCAGATGCTGCCCAAGAACAGGTCGAAGCCAGGGCAAAGGATCGGCGCGACGTCGCCTGATCTCGTCGACGGGCGGACCGCGCTCGCAGGCCACTCACATGCCCGCGACACCCCGCACAAAATGGTCACATCCCCGCCCCCGTTTCGGCATGCTGGCCGCGCAGCCTGATCGCAGGCCGGGACAACCCGGCACGACAGGGAGGGTGACGCAAGCCGGGCGATGACCACGCCCTCGACGTCCTGCCGCTTTCGTCACCCTCTCTGCACCGAGAGAGGAGACAGGCATGACCAAGCTGTTGCTGTTGTTGTCGACCTTCTACCAGTGCGACGCCGCGATCGCGCAGCGCACGGTTTCGATCCCTCAGCTGGAACTCTGCATGGCGGCGGCCAATGAATTGAAGGCCGCGTTCCTGACCGAAGGCGAGCGGTCGCTGGGCGAGACGTTGACCGCGTCGGGCCAGCTGACGCTGCTGGGCTATGGATACCGGCGGTTCAAGACCTGGGAGACCGAGCACGAGGATCTGGTGCGGCACCTTCGCTGGCAGGCCCGGGCGCGGATCCGAGGGGACGAGACGGTGTGAGCAGGCCCCCTTGCTCAAGGTTGAGCACAGGGTTAAGCCGTTGTTTTCGCTGGATTCCCAGAATCTCGAAGTGTGAGCACTCACGCCGATTTTCC
>CAYWND010000448.1:0-2987 GCA_964459085.1 uncultured Oceanibium sp.
ACCTACCCATCTACGGGATTGGAAAGGTCCCGGGTCAAGCCCGGGACAGCGCGTTTAGTTAAATCCTGGAACGCAATGGGGATCTGACGGGTCGGGACAGCCTGGTCTAGCGAGAAACGATTTTGACCCAATCGCCGACCAGAGGCACGCGGCCCTTGCCATAGGCGTTCATGGCACGGAACCGATCCTCGGCGCCATGCCGCATAGACATCGCCGCCGACAGCAGATTGACCGAGTCACCGCGGGCCACGCGGTAGACCATCAACCGATAGGGGCGAAGATCGATCGCCTCGGCCAGATCGATGGCCCGGAACGTCTCGATCGCCTCGCTCATCCGGATCGACGTTTCGATATCTTCAGCCGCGGCCATCGCGCTGATCAGGAAATGCTGATTGCCTTTTCTGACCACGACCAGTTGCGCCACCTTGGGGCCTTCGGCGTCGTCATAGGGCAGGAACGCCGACGCGGCGGGCATCCCGTTTATCTGTGTGGTCTGCAGGTCATAGATGTACCCCGCACGCACTGACCGGCTGAGGGCCGGGGCCCAGGTGTCACGGATGTGGCTGTCCAGCCGCCCACCGATCCCATCGGCCCGTTCAATGACCAGCAGGGCGCCGCCCACGCCCTCGGCCCGGATCCCCGTCGGCCCGGTCTGGACCTTGAAGTTCTCGGGCAGGGACATGCCGTAGGCGTGGTCGGGGTTCAGGTATTCTCCTTCTTCGACAAATCCGCGATCCGGGCTGTCGCCATAGATCAGTCCATCGACCGCCTGCATGTAGCTTTCCACGCCGGTGGCCCAGCTGTCCTCTACCCGGACGCCGGCCTTGCGCGCCTCGCGGATGGCGGCATCCACCCGGCCCGCGGTGATCCGGTGGGTATCGAAATAGGTCACGACGTTGGGTTCATGGTCCTGCGCCTGCATGCGTTCGGCAAACGCGCGCGTGATCAACAGGTTCTCCAGCACCGTGCCCAACGCATTCGCATCATATCCCGCACGCACCAGGATACGCACGCTCATCAGCGTGGCCTCGTACTCTTCGCTTCGGCGGGTCGCATCATCACCACCGGGACGGCGGATGTTCGAGACCGGTTCCAGCCCTGTCAGCTCTCCCAGATTGACCGACGGGGATTGCGTGACTGTCCCCGGCAGGATCGCCTCTAGCGTGGTGTTCGACCCGTGATTTCCCAGAATGACCGACGAGATTTCCTGTGCCAGGATGCCCGCCAACTCGGCCTCGGAGTTGACCGCGGCCAGCATGCCGCGCGTCACATAGACGTATCCGCCCGGCAGCGAGTAGGCGTTGACCTTGGCGCTGTTGAGGATCGTGAAATTCCATTTTTCGCGGGGGCGGTCGGAATTCGAAACCAGTCGGTCACCGATGATCGAAACATATTCTGCCAGGTCTTCGTCGTCATAGGCACCACCGAAATGGCGCACCAGTTTGGGGTGGCTTTCCGCTCCGGCCTGCGTTTCAATCAGAGTCCAAGGCGCCGCGGGCCCTGCGAACGAGAATACCAGGGACGCGACTGCGCAAAACCGAATGACCGAGACCTTCATCACAACCCACTCAAACAACACTGCCGATCGACTACGCCCGCGGACCAGGAACATATTCAAAGAACACTAGGCGTTGTCGGCACGATTCTCACAAGGCAATTCAACCAGTGCCAAAAAATAACCATCAAAGTGGCGATTTCGGGGCACAGACTGTGCCGGACCTCACATTGGAACGCGCGTTGGCCCCTGGGCGCGTCTGTGGCGTAGACGAAGTGGGCCGTGGACCCTGGGCCGGACCGGTTGTTGCAGGCGCGGTGGTTCTAAACCCGGTCCGCGTGCCGGACGGCCTGAACGACAGCAAGAAACTGTCGGCCTCACGGCGCGCGGACCTGGCGCGAGAATTACACGACTGCGCCATGTGCGGGATCGGCCTGGCCGATGTGGCCGAGATTGATCAACACAACATCCTGAACGCCACCTATCTGGCGATGCGCCGCGCCATCGACGCGCTGGGGGTCGCCCCCGATCACGCCCTGATCGACGGCAACCGGGTACCGGATAGCCTGCCTTGTGCCGCGACCCCGGTGATCCGGGGCGATGGTCGGTCCGCCTCGATCGCGGCGGCGTCCATCATCGCCAAGGTCGCACGCGACGAAATCATGGTGGCGCTTGCGCAACAGTTTCCCGGCTATGGCTGGGAGACGAACGCCGGATATGGCGTCAAAGCCCATTCCGAGGCGCTGAAAACCCTGGGCGTAACCCCACATCATCGGCGGTCATTCAAACCTATCCACAACATGTTGTGTTTAGGAAAATAATCTAACCTGTTGATTCAAAAAGAATTTGACCGGGACTCTGCGATGACTCATGCTTTGGCCAACACGCGAAATATGCGGACAGGCAGGCATGACGACGACCAAACAGACCAAGGCAGCGACGCTGCCGCTGGACACGATCATCGCGGGCGATTGCATCGCGGCGATGGACGCGCTGCCTGCGGAAAGCGTGGACCTGATCTTTGCCGATCCGCCCTATAACCTGCAGCTCAAGGGGGATCTGCACCGCCCCGATTCCAGTCTTGTGGATGCGGTAGACGACGCCTGGGACCAGTTCTCGTCCTTTGCCGTCTACGACCGGTTCACCCGTGACTGGCTGCGCGCCGCGCGACGGCTGCTGAAACCTGACGGTGCCATCTGGGTGATCGGGTCCTACCACAACATCTTCCGGGTGGGCGCGGCCCTGCAGGACGCCGGATACTGGATCCTGAACGATGTGGTCTGGCGCAAGACCAACCCGATGCCGAACTTTCGCGGCAAGCGTCTGACCAACGCGCACGAGACGATGATCTGGGCCGGGAAATCGGACCAGTCGAAATACACGTTCAACTACGAAGCGCTGAAGGCGCTGAATGACGGCGTGCAGATGCGGTCCGACTGGCTGTTGCCAATCTGCAACGGTTCCGAGCGCCTCAAGGATGCCAAGGGCGACA
>CAYWND010000449.1:0-2987 GCA_964459085.1 uncultured Oceanibium sp.
CCAAGCAGCCTTTTTGCGCGTGTCCGCGTCCTCTTAAGGATTTGGGCGTGGACCGGTTACGGTCCAGCACGACGTCCACTGTGGCCACGGTGATCGGTGCGGACGGTGCCAGGTCCGACGTGGCACGGGCCGAGGTTCCGGGCGGCGACACCATTCCTTACGTGATTGCCTATCACGAGATCATCGAGGCGCCGGACAAACCCCATCCCGACTATGATCCGACCCGCTGCGATGTGGTCTATGACGGCCGCATCAGCCCTGATTTCTACGGCTGGGTCTTTCCTCATGGGCCTCAGGCCAGCGTCGGCATGGGATCGGGGGTCAAGGGCGTGGACGTGAAACAGGCAACCGCAGACCTGCGCGTGGCCAGCGGGCTGGCGGATTGTGCGACCATTCGCAAGGAAGGTGCCCCCATTCCCCTGCAACCGCTCAAACGCTGGGACAATGGCCGCGATGTGGTCCTGGCCGGTGACGCCGCCGGGGTCGTCGCGCCCTCCAGCGGCGAAGGCATCTACTATGCCATGATCGGCGGCCAGTTCGCGGCGATGGCCTGTTCGGCCTGCCTGACCTCGGGCCGGGCACGTGACCTTCAACTGGCGCGGCGGTTTTTCATGCGCGAGCACAAGACGGTCTTTCGCGTGCTGCGCGTCATGCAGGACACCTGGTACCGCAGCGACGACCGACGCGAGCGGTTCGTGACGCTGTGCCGCGACATCGACGTCCAGCGGCTGACATTCGAAGCCTACATGAACAAGAAGCTTGTCCGCGCCAAGCCCATGGCCCATATCCGGATCATGGCCAAGAACATTGGACATCTGACCCGGTTGCTGCCCGCATCATGACCACGCTGATCCCGGCCTGGGTGAACGGCGAACTGCAACCGGTCGACAAGCTGGAGGTGCATCGCAGGGGGCTGCGCCACCCGGCGATATCCGTATTCATCCTGGACGGCCGCAGGACGCTGCTGCAACGCCGCGCGCTGGGCAAGTATCACACCCCCGGCCTATGGGCGAATGCGTGCTGCACCCACCCCCATTGGGGCGAAGATTTCGACGCCTGCGCCCACCGCAGATTGGCCGAGGAACTGGGGATCACAGGACAGCGCCTTAGCCCGCGTGACCAGATCGAATACCGCGCCGATGTCGGCGGCGGCCTGATCGAACACGAACATGTTCGCCTGTATCTGGGCCAGGGGCGGCCCGCCTTGGAACCGAATCCGGCCGAGGTGATGGAAACCCGCTGGGTCGATCTGAACGATCTGGGCGATCAGATCGCCAATCAGCCAGAACTGTTCACGCCCTGGCTACGGATCTACATGACCCAACACATCGGTCAAATTTTCGGGGAACTGGCTTAGGGGATCACTGCCTTAGGCCATTGGCACGGCTGTCACACCCTTCAAACGGCCTTTCAGGCGATGCCCGCGCATCCACCCGGACAATGACGGGTTGCGAACCCAGCACACTTTCAGATGCGCGCCGCCCCGACCCGGAGGTGTAATGTAGATCGCCGCCTGCGCGTTCTCGCGCCCCTTGGTGAAGGTCCAGATGCCTTCGCCGTGCGACGGCGAGGTTGCCTGGTCATCCTGGTAGACACACAAATCCGCCGCAGCAGGCGAAGTCACCACCTGAACGGTGAAGTTTGCATAATTGGGCCGGTCAACGGCAAAGACTCTGGTCATCATACCCCCCGGCTTGGAACACCGGTAATCGTCACACTGCCCTGAAATTAACAGATTTATGACAAATTGGCAAAGAAATCCGCGCTGGCCCGGGCGCGCAGATCCTCGGCCGCCGCCTTGCCGATCTCGGCTCCGTCTTCGACCGCGCCGGATCGCTCGGTCGTCAGGGACTCGCTGCCGTTCGGGCGGATGATCTCGCCCCGCAATCGCAGGGTCCCGGTCCCGTCCAGTTCGGCCAGTCCACCGATCGGTGTCTGGCAGGATCCATCCAATGCGGCCAGATAGGCCCGCTCGGCAGCCAGCCGCAACCCGGTCTCGTGGTCATGGATCGCGGCCAGCAGGGGCGAGACGATACTGTCACCGTCGCGCTGCTCGATCCCGATGGCGCCCTGCGCCACGGCGGGCAGCATATCGTCTTCGGAAATGGCGCTGGCGGGGACATCCGCCATGTTCAGGCGGTTCAACCCCGCCATGGCCAGGAATGTCGCCTCGGCCACGCCGTCCTCGAGCTTGCGCATCCGGGTCTGGACGTTGCCACGGAACTCGACGACCTGCAGGTCCGGCCGACGGTGTTTCAACTGCGCCCGCCTGCGCAGGCTTGAGGTTCCCACAATCGCCCCTTCGGGCAGGTCCGCAATACTGCCATGCCGGAACGACACAAAGGCGTCACGCACGTCCTCTCGTGGCAGGTACGTCGTAATCGCCAGGCCGCCGGGTTGCTCGACCGGCATGTCCTTCATCGAATGCACCGCGATATCCACGTCACCGGCCAGCAGCGCATCCTCGATTTCCTTGGTGAACAGCCCCTTGCCACCGATCTCGCCCAACGGGCGGTCCAGCACCTTGTCGCCGGTGGTCTTGATCACCACGATCTCGAATGCCGTTTCGGGCAGCTCATGCGCCGCCATCAGCCGCGCGCGGGTCTCGTAGGCCTGCGCCAGCGCCAGCGGACTGCCGCGTGTTCCGATCAAGAGCGGGGTTCGCGGGGTAGGGTGTAAGCCTTTCATGACACGCACCCTAGCGACCCGTTTCCCCTTGCGCAATCGCGATCCGGCCCTTTCCATAGCTGCCAGCTAACTGTAAGGTTTGCCTGACAAATTCGAGGACGAGCATGCAAACCAAGGACAAGCTTCTGCTGCGCGCGCTGGCAGGCGAAACCCTTCCGACGCCTCCTGCATGGATGATGCGACAGGCTGGGCGCTATCTGCCGGAATACCGGGCGACACGGGCGCAGGCGGGCAGCTTTTTGGACCTGTGCTACAAGCCCGCGCTTGCGGCCGAGGTCACACTTCAACCCATCCGCCGA
>CAYWND010000450.1:0-2975 GCA_964459085.1 uncultured Oceanibium sp.
CGAAGGCCGCGCGCAGGTCCGCGCCGCCCAGATCAAGATCCGAAAGGCGCCGGGCCAGCGCGGGACTGTGGGCCAGCCGCGCCTCGATCCGTGCGGCCAGATCCGCCGGAGCCTCGCCATCCAGATAGGCGGTCAGATCCTCGTCCGTTATGTCAGGCGTCTGGGTCATCCGGTCTCGGCGTCCTGGGGGCCCAGTTCGAGACTGAGCCGTTTTCATGCTGCGGCCAGCCTGCTCATCACCGTGCCGATGGGGATGTCCAGGATCTCGGCCGCTTCCTTGTAGCGATACCCTTCGACATAGACCAGCAACACAGTGACACGCTGGGCCTCGGGCAGGGCGTATACCTGGGACAACACCTCACCGGCGAAAATATTCGCCTCGGCCCCAGGGGCATTGTTGGCCACGTCGATATCGTGGACCGGCACCATGCTTTTGGCCTGTCGCATGGCGGCGCTGCGCACCTCGTTCAGCCAGATCCGGTGCAGCAGGGTGAACATCCAGCGGTCCAGATAGGTGCCGGGCGTATAGGCGCCCGCGTTTTCCAGCGCCCGCAAGCAGGCCGCCTGGGCCAGATCCCCGGCCAGATCGCGGCGGCCGGACAGGGTCAGCGCATACCGCCACAGCCGGGGATAGAGCGTGGGCAGCCCTTCGCGGATTTCCTGTTCCGAGTTTTTTTGCCGAACCGCCGAATAATGCCGCACCCTGTCGTATTGTTTCCGGTGACCCGAACAACCGAGGTCGCGAACGTTATGGGAGACAGATCATGAGAGCAACACGCGCGATATCAACACTTGGTGCGGTCCTGCTGATGGCCGGGGTGGCCATTGGCCAGACGGGCGGGCCAACCCCGGCGGCCGAGGGCGCGTCGGTCTATTTCGTCAACCTATCAGACGGTGACACCGTGTCCGCGCCGGTCAAGGTGATCTTTGGCCTGTCGGGGATGGGCGTGGCGCCGGCCGGCACCGAGAAGGAAAACACCGGGCATCACCATCTGTTCATCGACCGCCCGCCCTTTGCCTCGGAAGAGGCGGACGAGGGCGAGTACGGCATCCCCGCAGACGAGAACCACGTGCATTTTGGCGGCGGCCAGACCGAGACAACCCTGGACCTGCCGCCCGGTCAGCACACGCTGCAACTGGTGCTGGGGGATCTGGGCCATATCCCGCACAGCACGCCGGTGGTGTCCGAGGTCATCACGATCACGGTCGAATAACGCTCAGCGCCGCTGTTCGTGGGCATAGCGCAGCTGCGCCACCTCTTCGTTGCGGGTGATGCGCAGCTGCTCTTCCAGGGACTGTTCGACAAAGGACAGATGCGCCTCGACCGCGGCGCGGGCCGCGGCCGGGTCGCGGGCGATCAATGCGTCGTGGATCGCGCGGTGCTGGTTCAGCAGGTCCCGGCGCGTGGTGCGGACCGCGAACATGGTCTGGCGGTTGTAGAACACGCCGTCCTTGAGCATGTCGAACATCGACCGCATCATGTGCAGCATGACGACGTTGTGCGAGGCCTCGACAATCGCCATGTGGAAATCCGCGTCCAGCGCGGCTTCGTCCTTGGGCGACCGCTTTTCATGAGCGGCCTCCATCTTGGTAAAGATGGTCGAGATCACCTTCAGATCCGTGTCCGACCCGAATTGCGCCGCACGTTCCGCGGCCAGACCTTCGAGGTCGCGGCGAAAGGTGATGTAGTCGAATAACGCCTCGGTATGGGTCGAAAACAGCCGGATCAGCGGCGGCGCGAATGCAGATCCCAGAACCTGCGCCACGTAGGCCCCGGCGCCGGGTCGGGTTTCGATCAGCCCGGCCTGTTCCAGCTCGGCCAGCGCCTCGCGCAGCGAGGGGCGCGAGACGTCCATCTGGTTGGCAAGGTCGCGTTCGGACGGCAGCCGTTCGCCCGGGCGCAGGATGCCGCGCAGGATCAGCGCCTCGATCTGGGTGCGGATCGCGGTCGAGATACGCTCGGGGCGGACTTTCTGAAAGGTCATGGGTGCCTTGCTCCGGATTGGTAAGATTATATGACCGGAGGGGGCGGAAGAAAAGGGAAAGGCCGCCGGTGATCCGGCGGCCCCTTGGATTGCGATGCGGGATCGGATCAGGCGTTGGGGCTGATGACGATCTCGACCCGGCGGTTCTGCTGCCGCCCGGCGGCGGTGCTGTTGGACGCGACAGGCTGGTTTTCGCCCACGCCGAAGGCCACGATCCGGCCGTTGGGCACGCCGCCCTGCAGCAGGATCTGCGCGACCGAGGCCGCGCGGCGTTCGGACAGGTCCTGGTTGTAGGCCTGCGAGCCGGTGTTGTCGGTGTGACCGATCACCTGCACGGTGTTGTTGGGGTATTCCTGCAGGTTGCGTGCAATCGCCAGGATGTCGTCGCGGATCGACGGCGACACGGTGGCACTGTCGACGGCAAACGTGATCGCCTCGGGCAGCGATACGATCAGCCGGTCCCCGGTGTTGATGATCTGGGCGCCCGATCCGCCGATATCCCGGCGCAGCGCCTGTTCCTGCTTTTCCAACTCGTTGCCGATCCCGGCGCCCAGGGCCGCACCTGCGACAGCACCGATGATGACCTTGTCATTGTTGTCGCCCAGGATCGCGCCCAGCGTGGCGCCTGCTGCCGCCCCGGCGAGCGCGCCGGTGCCCACGTTGTTGCGGGTGCCGTCGGGATCCTGACAGGCCGCCAGACCCAGCGTTGCGGCGGCGAGGATGGCGACAGGAGGTTTGATAGACATGTCGATAGACCTTCTCGCTGATTTTCGTTTTTTTGTTGAACGCAACGGTGGGGGTTTTCCGTCGCGGCGCAAGCGAAATCCCGCGCGCCTCACGAGAAGGTGGTTCTGATCGGCGGATTCTTACCGAAGGTTACGGGGATTTGAAATGGTTCGCCGCAACCTCTCCCAAGAGATTCTGTATAAACGCCACCCCCCACCCCATCCTCCCCACCCAACCACCGATGGTACCGGGTGGATAATCGGT
>CAYWND010000451.1:0-2970 GCA_964459085.1 uncultured Oceanibium sp.
TGGTCGAACGGCGGCTTTGACCGTCAATCGCCGAGCGTGCCCAATTCCGGGGTTTCGCCCGTAACCTGGCTGTCGGGCCAGTTGGTGCGCCAGATCTCGGCCGACCAGTGGCCGCAGTTCACTGCGGGGCGATCAAAGCCTGGCAAGGGGTCCAGCAGCGGGCGTACGGTGACATCGTGCCGGGGCACAGCCAAATAGGGAAACGAGTAGCGTTCGGCGCCCGAGCGGTTGACGACACGATGCGGGGTCGACACCAGGCGCCCGCCTGACCACAACTCCAGCATGTCGCCGATATTCACGACAAAGCCGCCGGGTGGACAGTCGGGCGAGATCCAGCGGCCATCCGGCGTGCGCACCTCCAGCCCGCCCACTGGGTCGGGCGCGATGATGGTCAGCGCGTCGGTGTCCTTGTGCGGATGGATGCCGTAGCCCGCGGCGCCTTGGGGCTGCGGCGGATAGTGGAGAAGCGTCATGTTGGTCATCGGCGCCTGAAACGCGTCTGCAAGTGCGCCGGGGTCCAGCCCCAGATGATCCTCGAATGCCGAGATCAGGGTCAGGGCCAGCTGGTCCATCTGGGCCCAATAGGCCAGGATCGTCGCCCGGGCCTCGGGAATCCCGCCCGGCCAGATGTTCGGCCCATAGAGCGGACAGGCCAACCGGATCGGATCATCCGCGGGTGTCTCGCGGTGCAGCTTGTACCCCTCGTAGCGGTCAGGCGCATCCGTTGTGCCGTTGGGGGTGAAGAAATCCAGCGGGATATAGCCGCGATAATTGTCGCGGGTGATGGCCTGCGCGCGTTTCTGCGCCTCGGGCACCGAAAAGACCCGGATCACGGACCGGCGCATGTCCGCGATCAGATGCGGGTCGATGCCAGTCCCGGTGACCGACAGAAAGCCGATCTGATGGGCCGCGTCGCCGATGGCTGCGACCGTCGCCGCGCGATCGGGCGTTGCGAGGGCCGAGATGTCGATGGTCGGGATCGAGGTGTTGTTCATCCCCGCAGGATCACGACCCTTGGATGCGCAGTCAATCGGGGGCATAGGCGATCCCGAGCCCCTGTCCCAATCGCACAGGACATGGCGTCAGTTGTCCGTGAAGAATTTCAGGTTTGCGCCGGACTGCTGGTAGATCATGTAGGCTTTTTTGTTGTTCCCTGGCTTTGCATCAAGATCCAGAATGGTGACCTCGATCCTGAACTTGTAGTCCTTTTTCAAGCCCATGCCCTTCAGGCTGCGCATGTCTTCGAGACAAAGCTTCTGACCGGGATCGAGGGCGGGAAACACGATGTCGGGCGAGGTTCTGATCGCAAAACCGCCGGAATGCATTTGAATATAGCGCGCCCGCACCTTCACCGGGTCGCTTTTCACGCTGCCCGAGTTTTTGATGCAGCCGCCGAATGTGCGGGCTTTCAGATCAAGCTTTGGCCCGGCAGGTGTCACGTCGAATTTGGCAAAAGAGGCCGTGGGGCCCTTAGACTGGTTGCCCTTCAGCTTCATGCCATGGGGCTCGACGATCTTGGGCTTGGCGGGCGGGACGGCACGAACGCCGTCGCGGGCCTGAGCGATGGGGGTCGCGATCAGCAGGATTGCAAGCAGCAACATCGCTGGGCGGGCAAGGGTCTGGATCGGCATGGGTTTGTGTCCTTCGGCTTCGGTCTCCTTTCATGGGTCGCGATGGCTGGCCGAACGGTTCAAATAGATATGCATCGAGGATCGAACGGCGATCCTGCGATTGCGGATAGCTGCCGGAGCGCCCGAGCCGGCGCCCTATTCGGCGGCGATGCTGCCTTGGTCGGTGGCCAGGGCGACGACATCAACCATGATCTGGTTCAGGTCAAAATCCTTGGGCGTATAGATCCGCGCGACACCCAGATCGCGCAGCCTGTCGTGATCGGCTGCCGGGATGATGCCACCTGCGATAACGGGTGTGTCGGCCAGAGGGGTCGCGCGCAGCCTGCCCAGAAAGTCTTCGATCAGCGGCATGTGGCTGCCCGACAGGATAGACAGGCCGATGACATGGGGCCGGATTTCAAGTGCGGCGTCGATCAGTGCCTCGGGCGTCATGCGGATGCCCTCGTAGGTCACCTTCATCCCGCAGTCGCGGGCCCGTACCGCGCTCTGTTCGGCCCCGTTGGAATGGCCGTCGAGGCCGGGTTTGCCGATCAGAAAGCGGATCGGCTGGCCCAGTTCTTGCGCGCCGGCATCGACGGCGGCGCGGACTTGATCCAGACCTTCGGTGTTGTTCGAAACCGCCTGCCCGACGCCGGTGGGCGCGCGAAACTCGCCAAAGCAGCCACGCATCGCAGCCCCCCACTCGCCCGTCGTGGCCCCGGCCTTGGCGGCCGCGATCGAGGCGGGCATAACGTTGCGTCCCTCGCCTGCGGCCCGTTCCAGATCCTTGAGCGCAGCGGTCACCGCAGCCTGATCTCGTGCCTCGCGCCAGGCGGTCAGCCGGGCGATCTGATCGGCCTCGACGCCTGGGTCGACGACCATGATGCCGCCATCGCCGGTGGTCAGGGGGCTGGCCTCGCCCGTGGTGAAGGCGTTGACGCCGATCACGGTTGTCTCGCCGCCCTCGATCCGGCGCAGGCGGTCGGCGTTCGAGGCCACCAACTGTGATTTCATGTAGTCGATGGCAGCCACGGCGCCGCCCATGCCGTCGATCTGGGCAAGTTCTTCTCGCGCGGCGGACTTCAGCGCCTCCACCTTGGCGTCGACCGTCGGATTGTTGTCAAAAAGGTCTTCGTATTCCAGCAGGTCGGTTTCCATCGCCAGGATCTGCTGCATCCTGAGCGACCATTGCTGATCCCATGGCCGGGGCAGGCCCAGTGCTTCGTTCCAGGCCGGCAGTTGCACGGCACGGGCGCGGGCGCGTTTCGACAGTGTGACGGCCAGCATTTCCAGCAGGATGCGGGGGACGTTGTTTTCCGGCTGCTGTTCGGTCAGGCCCAGCGAGTTCACCTGCACCCCA
>CAYWND010000452.1:0-2959 GCA_964459085.1 uncultured Oceanibium sp.
GCAAAGGCTCCATATCGGGGCGCGACTCCAGGCAGGCCTGATGCGAATAGGCCCCCGGTTCCCCCTGAAACGAAATCTTTCCACCCATGCGATATTCCCACCTCGGTCGTTTGGTCGCGGTTTCTATACCTTGCGCAGAACCTTGGGAAGCGGATAGAGAACATGCCAGACCCAAATCGGGGAAAATCGGAACCAACAATCTGGGGTACACCGGAATGAACACGATGGAGATCACCAAGATCGTCGGCGGCCTGTGCGGCACCTTCCTGATCTTTCTCTTGATCAAGACCGGCGCCGAAGCAGTAATCCATTCCGGCGGCAGCCAAGGCTATGACCACAAGAACGCCTATGTGATCGAGGTCGAGGATGCTGGCGGCGCAGGCGAAGAGCCAGAGGTCGAGGAAGTGTTCGAGATCGCAACGATCCTGGCCTCGGCCGACGCCGAATCCGGTGCATCGCTGTTCAAACGCGCCTGCGCGTCCTGCCACAAGACCGAATCCGGCGCGAACGCCGTCGGCCCCTACTTGGCTGGCATCGTGGATCGGGCCATCGGCGGTGCGTCGGGATATTCCTACTCGGCCGGGTTCGAAGATACGGGCGACGCCTGGGATGTGCAGTCGCTGTCGGTCTTCCTGACCAACCCCAAGGACTGGGCGCCCAGGACCAAGATGTCCTACAAGGGCATGCGCAAGCCCGAGGATCGCGCCGACCTGATCGCGTACCTTCAGTCGCTGGGCGGCTGACCGCCGACCGACGCAGGTCCCAAGGGCGCCCACCGCGGCGCCCTTTTTGTTTGCGCGACCTCACGTATCTTTGACGCTTTACCCGCGCTGAACTTGCATTACTCTCTGAGACAAACCTGCAGGACAGGAGAGCTCGCCCATGCGCCCCGCACTCGCCCTCGTAATTGCCACGTCCCTGGCCACCGCCGTATCGGCCCAGGACACGATCACCTCGCACGGGATCTCGACCTTCGGGGATCTCAAGTATCCCGCCGGGTTCACCCATTTCGACTATGTGAACCCGGATGCGCCCAAGGGCGGCAACATGGTCTTTCGCGGCACCGGCGCGTCGCAGACCTTCGACAGCCTGAACCCCTTCATCCTCAAGGGTGAGCCTGCGCAGGGTCTGGGCCTGATGTATGACAGTCTGCTGACCGGATCGGCCGACGAACCCGACAGCGCCTATGGCTTTCTGGCCACGCAGATCGAATATCCCGAAGACCGCTCCTGGGTCATCTTCGACATGGACCCACGCGCCACGTTTTCGGATGGCGAGCCGATCGAGGCATCGGATGTCGTGTTCTCGTGGCAGGTGCTCACCGAAAAGGGCCACCCGTTCTACCGCATCCAGTACAAGGACTTCGAAACGGTCGAAGCGCTGGGTCCCAACCGCGTCAAGTTCACCTTCAAGGACGGCGTGTCGACCCGCGAACTGATCCAGACCGCGGGGGCCATGTCGATCCTGGCCGAACACTACTACGCCGACCGCGACTTCGCCGAATCGACCCTGGATCCCCCCGTCACCTCGGGCGGCTACCTGATCGAAGATGCCAATCCCGGCCGGTCGATCCGCTATTGCCGCAATCCCGACTATTGGGCCTGGGACCACCCCGCGAACGTGGGCGCCAACAACTTTGATTGCTACACCTACGAATACTTCGCCGACAACACCGCCGCGTTCGAGGCGTTCAAATCCGGAAACTACATCTTCCACCAGGAGTTCTTTTCGAAACTCTGGGCGACCGCGTACGACTTCCCGGCCGTGGAAAACGGCTGGATCAAGCGCGAGGAGCTGGCCGACAACCGCCCCTCGGGCACGCAAGGCTTTTGGATCAACCTGCGCCGCGAAAAGTTTCAGGACCCCCGCGTCCGCCAGGCCATCGGCATGATGTTCAACTTTGAATGGTCGAACGAAACCCTGTTCTACGGTATCTATTCCCGCACCGACAGCTTCTGGGAAAACTCGCCCATGCAGGCCAGCGGGGTGCCCGAAGGCGACGAACTGGCCCTGTTGCAGAAATACGAGGGCCAGCTTGATCCGGCGATCTTCTCGGAACCCGCCTTTGTCCCCCGCGTCAACCAGCCCAACCGTGCCGACCGCGCGGCCATCCGCGCCGCCTCGCGCCTGCTGGACGAAGCTGGCTGGGTCCTCGAAGGCGGGATCCGCAAAAAGGACGGCCAGACCCTGACGCTCGAGATCATGGACGACAACGCCAGTTTCGAGCGGATCATCAACCCGTTCGTGGAAAACCTCAAACGCATCGGCGTGGTCGCGAAACTGGACCTGATCGACGCGGCCCAAAACCAGCAACGGCTGGAAGATCGCGACTATGACATGGTGCCCGGCCGCCTGGTCATGTCGCTCTCGCCCGGGCTGGAGTTGCGCCAGGTCTTCGGCTCGGACAGCGCGGACGAGAAGGGCACCACCAACTACTCGGGCATCAAGGATCCTGTGATTGACGCACTGATCGAAGAGGTGATCGCCGCCGAAACGCGCCCGGAAATGGAAACCGCCGTGCGGGCACTGGACCGGGTATTGCGGTCGAAACACATCTGGGTGCCCAACTGGTATTCGGGCAAATACCTGGTCGCCTACTGGGACATCTTCGGCCGCCCCGACACCCAGCCGCAATATTCGCGCGGCGATGCGTATTGGTGGATCGACCAGGCCAAGTACGACGCGCTCAAGGCAGACGGCGCACCGCTGCCCTGATGCACGCACCGTCCCGGGCTTGACCCGGGACCCCTGCGCGGCCAACAAGAGACAAAGGTCCCGGGTCAAGCCCGGGACAGCGAGGCAAATGAAACGACAGGTCGCGTAAAGGCATGCAAGCCTATATCCTCCGCCGCCTCCTTCTGGTGATCCCGACCCTGATCGGCATCATGGCGGTCAACTTCGTCCTGGTCCAATTCGTCCCCGGCGGCCCGATCGAACAGATCATCGCGCAACTGGAAGA
>CAYWND010000453.1:0-2958 GCA_964459085.1 uncultured Oceanibium sp.
GTTCAGGCAGTACTCACACTCGCGACATTCGGGCGTGTAGAGCGGGATAACGTGATCGCCGGGTTTCAGCGTCGTCACACCGGGGCCGCAGTCGACCACCACGCCAGCGCCCTCGTGACCCAGGATCGCGGGAAAGATGCCTTCGGGGTCAGCGCCCGAAAGGGTGAATTCATCTGTGTGACAGATGCCGGTCGCCTTGATCTCGACCAGGACTTCGCCTTCGCGGGGGCCGTCAAGCTCGACCTCGCCGATTTCAAGCGGGGCTCCTGCTTTTACGGCGATTGCGGCGCGCGTCTTCATCTCTACACTCCCTCGTTCTAATCTTTGGCCGGAGGGTGCAAGCTCGGGGCTGAATTATCAAGCATCAATGTATGCGGGGCGTTGCGCGATAGACCCCTGCTGATCGCTCGACTTCCACCGGCAGTCGCATGGCGGCGGCAGAGACACCGGGCAAAGCACTCAGTCCCTAAGGGATCTGGATTGCGGCGCGCTCGTAGGTCTCGGTCGAGACCGAGCCATCATCATAGGTGATTTCAACCGTGACGCTGGTCAGCGATTTTGCTGGCCCCTCGAGATAGGGCAGATGCCCCTCCGGCAATGCATTGGGATTGGCGGACGCCTCGTCACATGGGGCAAGCGCGTACGAATTGGTGGGCGGTTGACCGTTCAGGCCGAACTTGACCCCGGCAAGGCCGCAGCGCCAGCTTTCGAGATGCGTGAAGTAAAGCAGATCTTTCCCGTTAAAGAACCGTATGGCGACCCAGTTTCCCTTTGTTGCCTCCAGAATTGGCCGAACCTGATCGGCGGTCGTGAATTGGGCGCTGGCCGGAAGGGCGAGCAGGACTAAGCCAAGGGTTAAGCGATACACAGGCGGGCTCCGTCACATATGATGAGGTTCCGCCGCGAAGCTTGCTCTGAAAAGGACCACAAGGGTATGGAGCGCACCTGAATATTGTCCTGCAAGGATCCACCGAACCACCCGGCTTGGTCAGGTCCGCGACACCTGACGATCTCAGTTCTTGCGCGTCTCGGGGTGCAGGGTTTTGCCCAGGATGTGTTGGTCTAGACCAATTACGTGATGCGCGCCGCCGACCAGCTTGGGGTCCGGTTCCTCGACAACCGTCAGGTCCTTGCCCGGATAGGGCAGCGTCGACAGGAAATGCCGGATGCAGTTCAGCCGCGCCCGTTTCTTGTCGTCGGATTTGATAATGGTCCAGGGCGCGTCCTTGGTGTCGGTGTAGAAGAACATCGCCTCTTTGGCCTCGGTATAGTCGTCCCATTTGTCCAGCGATGCGCGGTCGATTGGTGACAGCTTCCACTGTTTCAGTGGGTCGGTCTCGCGAGATTTGAACCGGCTGCGCTGTTCTTCGCGGGTGACCGAAAACCAGTACTTGTATAGTCGCACGCCAGACCGGGTGATCATCCGTTCCAACTCGGGCGTCTGGCGCATGAACTCCAGATACTCGGCCGGGCTGCAAAAGCTCATCACCCGTTCGACCCCTGCCCGGTTGTACCATGACCGGTCAAACAACACGATCTCGCCCTCGGCGGGAAGGTGTTCGATATAGCGCTGGAAGTACCATTGGGACCTTTCCCGATCCGTCGGCTTGTTCAGCGCGATAACTCGGGCGCCACGGGGGTTCAGATGTTCGGTAAAGCGCTTGATGGTGCCGCCCTTGCCAGCGGCATCGCGGCCTTCGAACAGCATGACGATCTTTTCGCCCGTGTCCTCGACCCAGCGCTGTGCCTTCAACAGTTCGGCTTGAAGCTGCGCTTTCAGCGCCTCGTATTCCTTGCGCTGCAGCTTGTCCTTGTAGGGATAAACCGCCTGCTCGAACTCGGCGCGGCCCTTGGCGGCGGGGCTGTTGTCAAAGGCGTTGGGGTCGGTGTTGTGTGGTGCCGTCATCCGAGTCATCCCTGGTTTTCAATCCATCCGGGAGACTGGCGACGCGGCGCAGAAACGTCATTGATCTCGATCAACCCGCCCACGCAGGCGTTTGACGTCCCCACGGCGGGTTTTGCTGTCCAGGCGCCTGCGCTTCGAGGCCAGCGTCGGGCGTGTCTTTATCCGTTTCTTGGGGCGCACCAGTGCCTTGCGGATCAACTCGACCAGTCGCGCGACAGCTGCCTCGCGATTGCGCGCCTGGCTGCGATGGGTATCAACTTGCAGGATCAGCGCGCCGTCATTGGTCCAGCGTCGGCCCGCCAGGCGTTTCAATCGCGTCTTGGCGTCCGCAGGCAGATTGGGTGAACGTTCGGCCTCGAACCGCAATTCGACAGCGGTGGCCACCTTGTTCACATTCTGACCTCCCGGGCCGCTGGCGCGCACGAAGGTTTCCGTGATCTCCCAATCTTCGATGTGGATATCGTCAGTTATGCGGATCATGCCGAGCGGGCCCTGGAATGGAGACAGGCCGCGCGAAATGCGCGGCCTGTCCTGTTTTTCTGGAGTTTTGGAGGATCAGAACGGGCCGGGATGGTCACCCTGGCCGGTCGCGTCACCCAAGAGGAGCTGTCCTAGAGGGATTTGCCCCCAGCCTCGAGCCCGACCTTTCCATCCAAAATCTCGTGAGACATTGGATCACCTCCTTTCGTTTGTTGCAGTTGCGACTACCCTGCCACGGCAGGCCGCGATGTCAAAGACTTTCTGCCGGTCGCGCGACCGTGACGATCGCGCGGAAGGGGACCAGCGCGATCATGGCAATCGCCAGTTTGACCGTGTAGTCCGCGACCGCCAGCGACACCCACAACGGCGCCTCTGGGCCCATTCCCAGCAAGGGCAAAACTTCGGCTGCCCAAGTCACGTCCTCGGCCGAATTGACAAAGGCCAGAGACGTGGAGAAGGCGATCGAGCCCAAAGTGCCCTGCCAGAACCCATCCAGCTTGTCCGAGGTATGCCTCCGATGACGGGGATGCACACGGCACTTTGGGCTCGATCGCCTTCTCCACGTCTCTGGC
>CAYWND010000454.1:0-2952 GCA_964459085.1 uncultured Oceanibium sp.
CAGACCCGCAGGCAGATCGCGCGGTCACTGGCGAGTTTCGCCCAGAAACCGAAGCGCTTCTCGGCGTCGGATGTCCATTTCACAACGCCGCGGATGGCGCTGCGATTGGGAACATCGGCGCTGGGCGGGCCATAGGGCAGCGCCTTGACCGGGCAGGCATCCGCGCAGGCCGTGCAGAGGTCGCAGAATTTTGCCACGCCGAGCTTGCGGGGCGGGTCATGGGTCAACGGCAGGTTCGTCAGGATCTTGGAGAACCGCAGCCGCGGGCCGTATTCCGGCGTGATGACAAGCTGATTGCGCGCGTATTCGCCCAGGCCGGCCTTCAGCGCGTAGGGGATCACCAGCGCGGTGTCGTTCATCGAGGGCACGGCCTGGTACCCGAGGTTGCGGATGTAGGCGGCAAGCTGCATCACGATGGCCGCCTCGTGGCTGTATTAACGTCCCGTTGCCGCTCCGGCCAGCGCGGAGGGGTAGGTGTCGACAAGGCCCGCGTCCATCTGGTGGCCAAGGACGATCACGCTTGTCAGACCTTCCGGCAGGTCGTTGGCCACGGCCGAACCATCCCGGGCATCCACCCGGCTGGCGTAGGTCCAGCGGTCGTCGTAGTCGGTGGTCCCGCACAGGTCCGCGCCAAAGAAGCGGGCAATTTTCTTGATTTCGGTGGCCTGCGCGCCCGGGTCCGCCACTGCCACGCGCTCTTCGGACACAGGGGTGTCATAGCGGATGGGTGCCTGAAAGCCTTCGCGGCGGCCTTGACCGGCGGAGCGGTCCGAGATCACGTCGCTGATCAGCCAGCTAGCGTTGCGCAGGGCAAAGTCCTTTTGCGAGAACCCGTCGCCCCGGCGTGGGGCCGCCTCGATCCGGTAGCTGGCAAAAAATGCATCCGTCCGGTCCGAACGCAGGGTTTCGTCCCAGATCGCCCGGGAAAACGTGTCATCGCGTTGGTGGAACGGCGCGAAATCCCTGGTCAGTTCGATCCCTGCCTCGGCGTCTCCGGGGCGTTCCGGCATATTGGATGGCCACGTCATGGTGCCAAGGTAGCCCGGACCGGACGCGACCAGAAGGTGCAAACTTTGCCCAAACGTGCGCGGCGTCACTTCCAAAAGGGTTGATTAGTGCAAGACTTGGGCCGACACTTGACCCAGGGACACCGAACGCGGAACGCAGGGAGGCGAACAATGATTGAAAAACTGATGAAAGGGGTCACGCTTGCGCTTGGCCTGCTGATGGGTGCCACGAGCGTGGCCCAGGCGACGGATTCACGCACGATCTTTACCCACAAGCAATGGGAAGTCCGCGTGGTGGCCTTTGACGACGCCAAGGTCAAATGTGTGGCACAGGTGAACACGAAAGGCTCAAGTTTCGCGGTCTGGGCCGACGGCGTGACGCCGGCGCGGTTGCAGTTTTTCTCGCAAGACTGGAACCTGGGACAGGGTTCGGCGGATGTTGTGGTTCGTATCGACCGCCGCCCGAAATGGGACTTGACGAATGCCAATCTGAACCAGCAATCGGTGCTGTTCGATCTTCCCAACGACAACGATGGCCGCCGGTTCATCAACGAGGTGCGGCGTGGCAACGTCATCCGACTGGGCAATGCACGTGGCAATGAGGTCGGGCGCTGGTCGCTGTCTGGGTCCAGCGCTGCGGTCGGCAAGCTGATCGAGTGCGTGGACCTGCTGCAGACCGATCAGGACGACAACCCCTTCAACTGATTTGGTCGGCACATGAAGACAATGCGGGCGCACGCGGGGGCGCCCGTTTTGCATTGCGGGCCGCGAAAAAACGGCATGCCCGAGGTCGCGCACGGGCTATCCGGTCATTCTCTTGCCTGTCAATTTGAGCACAAGGCAAAGGGAGAACATCCATGAAAATCGGGTTTATCGGGCTGGGCAACGTCGGCGGCAAACTGTCTGGCAGCCTGCTGCGCAACGGTAAGGAGGTTCACGTCCACGACCTCGACGCGGCACTGGTCGCCGCCAAGGTCGCGGCGGGCGCGCAGGATGGCGTCAGCCCTGCCAACCTGATGCAGGTCTGCGACGCGGTCATTACCTGCCTGCCGTCCCCTGCCGCCAGCGCGGCCGTGATGGAAGAGATGCTGCCTCACATCGGGCCGGGCAAGATCTGGATGGAGATGTCCACCACTGATGAGGCCGAGGTGAAACGGCTGGGAAGCCGGGTAATCGAAGCCGGGGGCGCGGCGGTCGATTGCCCGGTCTCGGGTGGATGCCACCGCGCGGACACCGGCAATATCTCGATCTTCGCGGGCTGTGACCGGGCCACCTTCGACCGCATTCTGCCACTGCTGACCACCATGGGACGGCGTATCCTGCACACCGGCGAGCTGGGTTCGGCCAGCGTGCTGAAGGTGCTGACAAATTATCTTGCCACGGCGAACCTGATTACCTGTTGCGAAGCGCTTGTGGTGGCCAAGGCCGCGGGCATGGACCTCAACACCGCCTACGAGGCGATGGCGATCAGTTCCGGCACCAGCTTTGTGCATGAGACCGAGAGCCAGGTGATCCTGAACGGGTCGCGGGACATCAGTTTCACGATGGACCTTGTGCTGAAGGACATCGGCCTGTTCCAGGAAGTTGCCGACCGCGCCGGAGTGCCGCTGGAGATGAACCCGCTGATGATCGAGATCTTCAGGGACGGGATCGCCAAATACGGGCCGCGGGAACTGTCGCCCAACATCATCAAGCGGTTGGAAGAGCGCACCGGGCTCGACATCCGCGCACCGGGCTTTCCGGCGGAAATGGTGGACGACGAGCCGGAAGAGGCGGGATACGAGGTCATCCCGAAGGGTCGTGCATGATCGACTTCGCGGCCCTTCCGATCGACCGACCCGACAGCGCCGACTATCAGGCTGTTGTCGCGCGCGTTCGGGACGACCTCGCCCGTGATGGCTGTGCGGTGGTCAAGAGGGTGCTTACCGAAGCGGGACTGGCGGCC
>CAYWND010000455.1:0-2941 GCA_964459085.1 uncultured Oceanibium sp.
GTCGTAGGCAGCTAGTGCGCGGGCACGCGACCCTGCCAGATCCACCCTGGGGGATGGATATGTGTCATCCGGTGACATCTTCCAGCTTTTTGGTATTGCTTGAAAAAATTCCGCCGCACCTTTGCCCTGCGGATCGAGCCAATGGGATCGATACGTACGCTGCGGATCGAATTTTTCTGCCTGCGTTTCGGGATTGAAGATCCGGAAATAGGGGGCTGCGTCCGGTCCCGATCCTGCGGTCCATTGCCATCCCATCGCATTCGACGCGGGGTCCCAATCCACTAGACAGTCCGCAAACCACTGCTGGCCGACGCGCCAGTCGATCAACAGGTTCTTGGTCAGAAAACTTGCGACCAGCATGCGGGCGCGATTGTGCATTGTACCGGTGACGTAAAGCTCGCGCATCGCGGCATCGATCACCTCGATACCCGTTTGGCCCCGGGTCCAGGGACGGACCAGATCAGGGCTATCCGTCCAGGGAAATCCATTCCAGGATTCGCGCCAATTCCCGTCAACAATATGAGGGGTGTGAAAGGCCAGATGATAGGCGAACTCGCGCCAGGCGAGTTCCTTCAGGAAGGTCTCGGCGCCTTGCAGACCCTGCATCATCGCCTGATGTCCCGCCAGCCAGCAGGTTCGCGGCGATATTTCGCCATAAGTCAGGTTCTCGCTCAATCCGGATGTCCCGCGCACGTCCAGCCGATCCCGGGTGTGGCGATACTCTCCGATGCGCTTGGACACGAACGCCTCAAGCCTTTGTCGGGCCCGGGCCTCGCCAATCTCGCAATACCGCTCGACGACCTTGGCGCCACGGTTCATGTCGTGACCCAGCCCCAAGTCCGTAAGCAGCATGGATGCAGGCCAACGCTCGGGCGGTTTCAGGCGGCTGACCGTTGGGGCAGGACTGCCAATGTCACGGTCGCGCACCGCGCGCCAGAAGGGCGAATAGACGCGATAGTAGCTCCCTTGCCCGGTTTCCACCGACCAGGGTTCGAATACGGTGTGACCGCCAAAGCTTTCGCACGCGATCCCACGCGCCTTCAGCTTGGTTTTCACATCAGTGTCGCGCTCAACCGTCGCCGGGTCGTAAAGCCGGGACCAAACGACATCCCGCGCCCCGGTCTCCGCCAAGAGATCCAAGATCACGTCAAGTGCTTCACCCCGGCGTATGACGATGTCACTGCCGATATTCCGCAAGGCTATCGAGAACGCATGCAGGCCCTGCTCCAGCCGCCAGCGGGGCGCGGCACCGTGCGCTTCGGTCTGCGGATCCAGGATGAACACGGGGATCACAGGTCGCCCAGACGATGCTGCCGCATAAAGCGCGGGATTGTCGCCTAGCCGCAGATCCCTGCGAATCCAGTAGAGTACGGGTGATGTCATGGATCCGAGCGGCGTGTCACAAGTCTTCTGTTCTTTTGACAAGTGATACGCGCGCGGCCCCGCATCGGATCATTTGCGACCCGGCAACGCCTGCTCTAGCGCGTCCAGCATCCGATCGACCTCGGCCCTCGTGGTATAGTGCACAAAGCTTAAACGCACGACGCCCGGGTCAGGCGAAACACCCATCGCCTGCAGCAGGCGAACCGCGTAAAAATCTCCGGCACCTGCATTGATGCCCCGTTTAGCAAGGCCCTGCTCGATCTGCGATGCCGCCGCTCCGGCATCAAACGCAATTGTTCCGACTTTGTGGTCGCTATCTGTCGGGCCAAGCACGCGGATATCGTTGCGGTCACGCAGAAAGGTCATAACCGGGGCGATCAGGCTGGTTTCCTGTGCCTGCTGCAGTGCCGCCACTCCGGCCGCACGCTGATGCGGGGCCAAGCCCTGAAGCCCGTGGGCCGAGGCCAGCAAATCAACGTAATCGGCCATACCAGCACAGGCCGCGACCTGTGCATGGTCAGGACCCGCTGGTGTGAACCGCTTCTCGCGCGAGCCCGCGTTGAAGAAATGCCCCTGGTTGGGCAGAGCATCCGCAAGATCGCGGCGGATCACCATCAGGCCCTGATGCGGGCCATAGGTCTTGTAGGCCGAAAACAGGTAGATATCCGCGCCCAGCGCATCGATGTCGGGAAAGCCATGCGGCGCGGCACTGACACCATCGACGCAGGACACCGCACCTGCGGCGCGCACGATCCGGCACCAGTCCGCCACGGGGTTGATCACGCCAACGATGTTGGAGGCATGCGGAAAGCACACCAGCCGCACCTTGTCGTCCAGCAGATTGGCCAGGTCGAGCGGATCCAGCATGCCACTGTCACCGTCCACCCGCCATTCACGAACCTCGATCCCGGCATCCGCCAACCGGCGCCAGGGCCCGGTATTGGCCTCGTGATCCTGGTCGGTCACGATGACCGCGTCGCCCGGGGTCAGCATCTGTCGGAAGGCGTTGGCCAGGACATAGGTGTTCTGCGTTGTCGACGGACCAAAGGACACCTCGTCAGGCGCGATGTTCAGCATCGCGGACAAACGATTGCGGGCCTCGTCCATCTCCTCCCCGCCTTCGCGGGACGGGGTGGCCGAACCATAAGGCTGCACCTTGCGGGTGCGGTAGAACCGGGTCAGGCGATCGATGACCTGGGCGCAGGCATAGGACCCACCCGCATTCTCGAAATGCAGTACGTCTGTCTGCCCCTGCAATGCAGGAAACTGTGCGCGGACAACATCCAGATCCATGGTCATTGGTACCGCCTTTATCGCGTATAGTTGGGCAGCGCTTGTCAGGCGTTCACGTCCACCACGACCCGACCCTTGACGCCGCCTTTGAGGATCGAGGCGCCCAGCGAGGGCAGGTCCGCCAGTGTGGCGGGAACGATCATCTGCTCGAGCTTGTCAAGCGGCAGGGTTTCCGCGATCCGAGACCAGGCCCGAACCCGGTTCTCGAAGGGTTGCATCACGCTGTCGATCCCCAGCAGATTGACCCCCCGCAGAAGGAACGGAA
>CAYWND010000456.1:0-2941 GCA_964459085.1 uncultured Oceanibium sp.
TCGCCCTGGCAAACCTGAACAGTTGTCAATTGAAATTTCATGGCCCCGCCCAATGCACGCCAAGATGTGGCCACGAAACAACGATTTATTCTCCCTCATTCGCGGAACACATAGCGAACCTGATGATCGGGACATGGAGTTTGCGTTGCAGTCGTCATCTCGCTCAACAGGCCAGCAGATAACCGTAGGGCAGTTCATGAGTTTCAGTGCTGCCCCCACACGCGAGCGGTCCGGAGTATCGGCGTCAGAGTTTTTGGCCGACCGTATCGCAGGTAACAGATTAGTACTGCGTTGTAACAGTAGCGTTGCGTTGAGTTCAGTTGCGTCTGCGTTGGGGCGTGCGTCCCCGAGAAACACACTTCTCGGTGTGTTCAAAGACTTAAGGCGAACCGCTTCCAGTTCAGTTGTACAGCGTATGCGTCAGCGGTTCGCCCACCAGTAGAGTTCCGGCGTCCCCCGTCGAATTCCGTTCAAGTTGCGTTTGTTGCGTAGTGTTTGCGTCAGGTGCCGTGCGTTCGGCGCCCAAGCATTGTGCTGCGTTGTCGTATCCGTCCGTAAGAGTGAGGCGTCCCGTGCAAGCGTTCCAGCAAGTCCCCAGTTGTGTCGCGAGTGAAGAGTCAGCCACCTGGCAACCCGTTGCGTCGGCCCTATCGCGCGTTCTTTCAGGCATCCAGGTCTGTCCGCAGCAAAGTCCACCAGTTTCCTGCGTCACCGTTGCTCCAGCTCCGAGCGTTTCCCCGAAGGAGCACGGCGTAGCGGTTGTGGACCAGACCGAAGATGGCGAGCTACTGCGATCGGACATCGCATACCAGTCCGTCGCTTAACAGATGGCAGGTGCGAATGTGGAGTGACGGTCAGTCAGCCCGTCGTCTCGGCTGAGCCAGTTATGCGTCGCGAGACAAGGGCTCCAAGCGCACCTGCCGCCAAACCGCATTCAGTGCGGTGCGTACTGTCGTAACCGAAGTCTTGCGTTCAAGTAACCAGAAAATCCGGAGGCAATTCCGATGACACCGAACCAAATCAACCCAGCGCAGTGGCAGCACGCCATGTTCGTTGCCCGTCAAACATGTGCACGAATCTTCCGCGACGGCGGCGCCCCAGCAGACGCGCTGGAGGCATTTGGCGTTGCCTTCGACGACACATCCTGCGATTGGCAGCAAGCTGTAGAAACAATTGCGCACGCGCTGTGCACGCAACCGACAAAATGCGCAGCCTGAGCACTGAGAATCGTGCAATCTTCGAAATAACGAAAACGAAGGCTTTAGCTCTTAGAGAATAGAAGTCTCGGGACCTGCGATCCTACCCAGAGCCGCAGGCTCCATGCCCGAACTGGATTTGCATCCGCGAAGCCGACATGCCCCCGCATGTCGGCTTTCTTTATGTCCGTCGATCGAGCCAGCCGATCAGCAACCGGCGCATGATCCGGCCGGTAGGCGACATCGGCCATGTTGGTGCACCAAATCGCGACGGCCGTTTACCACAATTTAAACCTCTGAGCATTACTCTGTGCGCGGGGAAATCTCCTTCAAATCACCGTTCGGTGGCGTGAGGGATATCTATAAGTGCTGGAGATTAATGTGACCAAGTTTGTGAGGCTGGCGCCGGCCTGTTTCGGCGCAATTTCGCTCGCCTTCTGCGCGACCAATGCATTCGCGCAGACGACGACGTCAACGTTCACGTCTCAAATCATCATTCAAAACCAATGCGTGATTCAGAGCACCAATACTCTGGATTTCGGCACGCAAGGCGTTTTGACCGCAAACGTTGACGTCACGGCAGACATCGGTGTGCTGTGCACGAGCGGCGCTGCCTACAACATTCGTTTGAACGCCGGGTCAACCGCCGGCGGCTCAATTGCCACCCGGCTTATGACCGACGGCACCAACAACGTCTCCTATCAGATGTTTCGCAACGCCGCGCGCACCCAAAACTGGGGCGAATCGGATGGCACGGACACAGTATCTTCGACTGGAACTGGCTCCGCCCAAACCCACACGGTGTTCGGCCGGGTTCCGCCGCAAACGACCCCGCCCGCGGCGACCTACACCGATACGGTTACCGTCACGGTAGCCTACTGATCCGCCGACCAAGCCAAAACCCGACAACGGAGCAACCGGCAATGCGCAAACTTATGGCGTCCATCTCGATCGCGGCCACCGCTTGCTGCTTCGTGGCTAGCGCAAACTCTGCCATGGCCGCCTCACTGCAGGTCGCGCCGGTGTTGCTCGAAGTACCGGCGCCCGGAGCAACGGCGACACTACGTGTCAGAAACACCGGATCTGAGCCGCTCAATGCTCAGATCCGCATCTTCAGGTGGAAGCTGGTCAACGGCAAGGATCAGCTGATCCCGACCAAAGACGTAGTTGCAAGTCCGCCATTCGTGCGCTTGAAGCCTGGCCGCCACAACGTGGTCCGCGTCGTGCGCATTGCCAAGACGCCGCGCGGACCGGAAGAAAACTATCGCCTTCTGGTCGACGAGCTTCCTGGAGCACGGCAGCGCTCCGGCGTTGCCGTCAACCTGCTTCTGCGCCACTCCATACCGGTATTCTTTAGCCATCAAAGCCGCCAGCCGCATGCGATCGAATGGCGCGTCTCAACTACAAAAAGAGGTCTTCGGGTCGTCGCCCGCAACAACGGCGACAAACGCCTGCGCGTCAGCGAACTGAAGATCGTGAATGGGTCGGGTAAAACCCTCGCTTCGAGGAAAGGTCTTCTCGGGTACGCCTTGGGACGATCGACTGTCGTCTGGACGATCCCCGCGCGCCGCGGCGGCATACGTCCGGGAAGCAGGGTGCGAATTGTAGCCAAAGGCGACAATGGACCTATCCGGACCAAGGCAACGGTTCGGGCGGGTAGCTAGAAAGTACGCATTACCGCTAACCCTCCTGGCAATTCTGATTCTGAGTGCACTGGGCACGGCCACCGCCGTTCCCGGTGCATT
>CAYWND010000457.1:0-2933 GCA_964459085.1 uncultured Oceanibium sp.
ACCGGCTCCTTTGTTGCGGCGAGCGAACGGCTGTTCGTAACGCAATCCGCGATCAGTCTGCGCATCCAGCGGCTCGAAGACGCTCTTGGCAAGCCTCTTTTCGTGCGATCTCGGGCCGGGGCCGAGCTGACGCCCGCGGGCAGGGAGTTCGAGCGTTTCGCGCTGTCGCTTGTCAAGATCTGGGAGGAATCACGCCAGCAGGTCGGCATCCCTGAGGGATATACACGGTCGATTTCCATTGGCTCGCAATATTCGCTTTGGCCTCGGCTGGGATTCCGGTGGATCGATCATTTGCAGGACAGCCTGCCAACGCTCAACATCCGCGCAGAAATCGGAATGCCTGACCGGCTCATCCGATACCTTGTCGAGGGATCGATCCACGTCGGTCTGATGTATGCGCCGCAGCTTCGCCCGGGCCTGACCGCGCGCAAGGTCATGGATGACGAACTCGTGCTCGTGTCGGCCCGCCCGATCAGCCGAGACGCGCTGGGCCGGGGGTATGTCTTTGTGGACTGGGGGCCGGAATTCGTGCAGGCCCACGCCCTCGAGTTGCCGGAACTGACAAATCCGGGGCTTACGATGGCCCTGGGTGCCATGGCCGGCGATTTCATTGTTCGACGGGGCGGCTCGGCGTTCTTGCCAGCGCGCTACGTGAAACGGTTTCTGGACCTCGGCAGGTTACACCTTGTTCCGGATACGCCGGTATTTCCCTATCCCGTCTGGTCGGTCTGGCGCGATGACATGGACCCCGACACGCGAGAGGTGGCCGAGGCGACCCTGGTGCGCGTTGCCGCTGCGTTGGACGACGAGCAGCAGGATGTTTTGGACGATCTGGCGGACCTCAGCAGCACCGAAGAGGTGGCGATCATGGGCTGGGCTCCATTGAAGCAAGATAAATAAGAATTTCTCGTCCGAACAATGATTATTATGAATTTCACTTCATCAAGTCAAATCGCCTAATCTGTCCCCGCGCCAGTCATCGGGAGAGACATCGGCGCATTGGTCGGAGGCGCTGATGCAACATCAAATAAAACTCCGACTTCCCCAGACTTGGAGGGGCGGATCCTTCGCCCCTCCCCTTTCAAGGAACCAAGGCATGGATGGATCTTTCGACATGGTAGATGCTGTATCTGCGAAGTTCGTGGAAGCGCTGACGAGCGACAAGACCGGCGAAGTCTACGGGTATCGCCTGAAGGGCAGAAGTCCCGGGCCACAGGTGGTGGTCGCCGGCTCGTTCTCTTCCGCCAGCGAAGTCTACGACCGGTTGTTGCAGATCCCCTCCCTGCCATGGATGCGTGGCAGCATTGTTCTGGTCGATCTCGAAAGGCTCGAAGCCGTGGCGGCGCACGAAAAGATCGATGGCATTGGTGCCGTTGACCGCACGATCACCCTTCCCTGGATTGATCCCGAGGTGGAAGACGATGCTGTCGTGCGGTCTGTCTGTCAGATGATCCTCGGCATCTGTGCAGAACTCGGTATGGTCACGGGGCGCGGTATCTACCCGCCGCGCAGCAAACTGGTCGACCGCTACTCGTGATCCCAAACAACTGTTAGCCCCGGTCGGTTCTGAACCCGCAATCTGAACTGTGGGATTGCGACGCGGGGGGCTCTGTTTCGGCAAAACCCGCAAAGTGCGTCGTCTGCTTGTGGCTTTGTGAAAAAAACAGGGTGAAATTCCCCGGGGCCGGCTTTGCGATTGTGCAGGACGGCCATCGGCCGCCTGGACGCGGTGCTCAACTGCCAATCATCTCCGGGGGGCAATGATTTCGGATGCCTGCTGACACACCTGAAATAATCAAAAGATACTGTCGGCGTGCAATACGGCGTCGCTGCCACGTCCAAAGAATCCGGAAAAATTCGGCAGGTTGTCGGGTTTTTCCTCTCGCGATGTCGAACCGCATGGAAAATCGATGACACACGATTTTTTGCTATATTCAGGTGCTGTCGCAACGCGGGCACGCCGCCCTCAGCCAACCAAGGCAGAGGCGATTGCGGTCAGGCTGGCGGCGCCGGATGCGAAAATCCCGAACGCAAGTATGATCGGGCCAGTCCGACCGGGAAACAGTCGGACGATTGGCGCGAACCGGACCGAGCGTCGGATGGCGGAAACATAAAGCGGAATGGCGCTGATCAGTGTCGCATACAGGTAAACGCCGGAGATATTCTCAAAGAGTGCGGAGCGCGCGAGTGTTGGTGCCACGACGCGAAGGGCCGTTGACCGGCTGCCTCCGAAGGACCCGAACCAGTCGGCCGATGCAACATATATCAGGGCGTGAAGCACCAGGAAAAGTGCGAGCCTGGCCACGAAATCGACCACGATGAGGATGGCCGGATCACGAGCCTGCGCGCGCGCCTTACGCGATACGGCAAACAGAAAGAACCCGACATAGTTGATGGTGGCGACGACGGGCAGGCCATTTGTCAGAACCTGTCTCAGAAAGCGCAGCAATGGCGGGCCACCGTCAGCCAAAGCCGCGGCGAAGCCCGGTGTGCGCAGGACATACAGCACCAAAATCGGCAGCAAAGCCGCAATGCTGAAAAGCAGGACATTCCGGACAAAGAGCGCCGCGGGCATGTCTGTTGCGAAGTAGCGTTCCAAACCAGATGACCCCAGCCGAGACTGCCAGAAACTATAGGCCGTTCACCGTCCCGGCGCACCGGGAAAGCGAACGCACAAAAAGCGGCACATGCCAACGGCAACCCGTGTGGTGCGGCGTCGCTTCGGTCGGCGTTAAAAGGACCGCTTCAGGCTGAGTGAAACGAAGTCGTCATTCTGGATCGCAAAGATCGGATCCGGTGCGACCGCCCCGCTGAAAAACCGCCCTTCCAGAGACAATAGCCAGTCGTCTCCCAGACGTCTCTGGCCTTCAAACAGGTAGACGCGCGCATCGGTGTCGCGATCCAGCAATGCACCGGCAAGAAAACTTGTGTCG
>CAYWND010000458.1:0-2926 GCA_964459085.1 uncultured Oceanibium sp.
GCGCGGGTGCCGCGGACGTCCGACGGGCCGACGCGGGCCAGCTCATCCTCGGCCCGGTCGCGAAGCGTGCGGTCGCCCAGCGCGGACCCGAGCAGCCGATAGGCACCGCCACGCGCGCCCAATGCACCGAGCACCGCGTTTTGAAGCACGGTGTCCTCCATCGCCAGGGCAGACACCTGGAAGGTGCGGCCAAGCCCGGCGCGGGCACGGGCCGGGGCGCGCATTTGGGTTACGTCGCGCCCGTCCAGTATGATTCGGCCGCTATCGGGCCGCACGCCGCCGCTGATCTGCTGTATCAGCGTGGATTTGCCCGCACCGTTGGGGCCAATGATGGCGTGGATTTCGCCAGGCCGCAGGTCCAGCGTGACCGCATCGCTGGCACGAACCGCACCAAAGCTCTTGGTCAGGCTTTCGGTCTGCAGCACCGCGCTATCCATGGGCCGTCCGTTGCCCGGCCAACAGGCCGATCAGTCCCCCTCGGGCGAACAGGACGACCAGCAGCAGCAGCAGGCCTAGATGGATGTGCCAGAACTCGGACACCCCGCCTAGGTGGTGTTCCAGCAGGATGAAGAGGCCAGCCCCGGCGACCGGACCGAACACCCGCCCGACGCCGCCCAGGATCACGAACACCATGATCTCGCCACTGGTCTGCCAGCTGAGCATGGCCGGGCTGACGAACCGGTTGAGATCGGCAAAGAGCGCGCCAGCCAGGCCGGTGATCGCGCCGGACAGAACAAAAGCCACCAGACGCAGACGGGAAGGGTCCAGGCCAACGGTTTCGACCCGCTGCGGGGACTGGCGCGCGGCGTTCAGCGCCAGGCCAAAGGGCGATCTGGCAACGGCGCGGTGCAACAGCAGCGCCGCGACCAGGAGTGCAAAGCAGATCACAAAGAACTGAATGGGGTCCAGCGTGTTGAGGCCGGGGAAATCGTTACGGACATAGATTGACAGCCCGTCCTCGCCGCCGTAGGCCGGCCAGCTGATTGCGAAGTAGAACAGCATCTGGCCGAAGGCGAGCGTGATCATGATGAAGTAGACACCTGAAGTGCGCAATGACAGGGCGCCAATGATCAGCGCCGCAAGGGCCGCGGCCACAATCGCGGTCAGCCAGATCATGGGCATCGACTTGGTGCCCTCGATCAGGATCGGCCATTCGGCCAGGGGCGCGTAGGTTTGCGCATGGCTGGCCAGGATGCCCATCGCGTAGCCGCCGATCCCGAAGAACGCCGCGTGGCCCAGGCTGACCAGCCCGCCGATCCCCAGCGCGATGTTCAGCCCGACACCCGCAAGGGCCAGGATCGCGACGCGGGTGGCCAGCGTTATGGTGAACGGGTTGTCGGTGGCCAGCGCCCACAGCGGCACCGCCAGCAGCAGCCCGACCAGGGTCCAGCCGATCACGCTCTCGCGCGTCATGTGGCCGCCCCGTAAAGACCCTGGGGTCGCCAGATCAGGACGGCGGCCATCAGGATGTAGATCAGCATCGAGGAGATTGCCGACCCGGCCGAGGTGGCCGAAGCCGCGTCCATCACCAGCCGCAAGGCCTGCGGCAACAGGAACCCGCCCAGCGTGTCGGTCAGGCCCACCAGCAGCGCGCCGACCAGCGCGCCTTTGATCGACCCGATGCCACCGATGACGATCACCACGAAGGCCAGGATCAGCACGGGTTCACCCATGCCCACCTGTACCGATTGAATCGCGCCGACCAGCGCGCCTGCCAGTCCCGCCAGCGCCGCGCCCAGCGCAAAGACGATGGTGTAGAGAGTCGAGATGTCGACGCCCAGCGCGGCGATCATCTCGCGGTCGTTCTCGCCCGCGCGGATGCGCACGCCCAGACGAGTATTCGAGATCAGCCAGAACAAACCGGCCGCGACGCCAAGCCCGATGACAATCAATGCCAGGCGATAGGCCGGATAGGCGATGCCACCGGGCAGCGTAACTGGCCCAGACAACGCGTCGGGGACGTTCAGATACAGTGGGAAAGACCCGAACACCCACCGGGTGCCTTCGGAAAAGATCAGGATCAGGGCAAACGTCGCCAGGACCTGATCGAGGTGATCCCGGTCATAGAGACGGCGGATGATCGCAACCTCGATGATCGCACCGGCGGCGGCAGCCGCCGAAAGGGCTGCTGCCAGCGCCAGTAGGAACGACCCGGTCGCCCCGGCAACCACGGCCGCTGCAAAGGCCCCGATCATGTAGAGCGATCCGTGGGCCAGGTTGATCAGCCCCATGACCCCGAAGACCAGCGTCAGCCCGGCGGCCATCAGAAACAGCATGACGCCGAATTGCAGACCGTTGAGGATCTGCTCGATCAATAGAAGTGCAGACATGATCCGGGGCTTGGGCGCGTGGTCGGGCCCCGGCAAAACTGCCGGGGCCCGGATCGCAGGCTACATGCCGCAGTCCGCCGCGTAGGCGTCCGCGTGATTTGCAAGGCCGGTCGCGATGATCTTGTTGGTAAAGACATCGCCTTCCTGAATGACCTCGCGCACATAGATGTTCTGGATCGGGTGATGGTTGGATCCGAATGCAAAGTCCCCGCGCACACTGTCGAACTCGGCCGCTTTCAGGGCCGCGCGGAAGGCATCCTGGTCGCTTACATCCGCCGAGGCCATCGCGCTGAGCAGCAGGTTCGCGGTGTCAAACCCCTGGCTGGCATAAAGCGATGGCAGGCGGCCATATTCGGCCTGGAAGCTTTCGACAAAGGCGGCGTTGGCGGCGTTGTCGATATCCTTGTTCCACTGCGACGTGTTCCGGACGCCCAGCGCTGCCGCGCCAACGGCCTGAAGGATCCCCTGATCAAAGCTGAAGGCCGGGCCGACGACCGGCAGCCCGACACCGCTGTCGGCATATTGTTTGAGGAACGAGATCCCCATGCCGCCCGGCAGGAAAAAGAAGACGCTGTCCGCGCCGCTGGCCCGGATCT
>CAYWND010000459.1:0-2924 GCA_964459085.1 uncultured Oceanibium sp.
ATCCCCACGCCGATGCCCGACAGCACGACGCGTTCATAGTCCAGCCCAGACATCAGGACGTTCACGCCCCGGCCTTCTTCGCCCAGGATGTTGTCGAACGGAACCTCGACATCCTCGAAGATCAGCTCGGCTGTGTTCGACCCGCGCATCCCCAGCTTGTCGAAATGCGGGCCAGTGGAAAAGCCCGTCATCTCGCGCTCGATCAGAAATGCCGTGATGCCACGCGGCCCGGCCTCGGGGTCCGTCTTGGCATAGACCACCAGCGTGGATGCATCCGGTGCGTTGGTGATCCAGTATTTGTTGCCGTTCAATACAAAGCGGTCGTTGCGCTTCTCGGCCCGCAACGACATCGACACCACATCCGACCCGGACCCGGCCTCGGACATCGCAAGGCTGCCGACATGCTCGCCCGTGATCAGCTTGGGCAGGAACTTGTGCTTTTGCGCCTCTGTCCCGTTCAGCGCGATTTGGTTGACGCAGAGGTTGGAGTGCGCCCCGTAGGACAGCGAGATTGACGCGCTGGCGCGCGCCAATTCTTCCACGGCGACGGTATGGGCAAGGTAGCCCATGCCCGCACCGCCGAACTCCTCGGGAACCGTGATCCCCAACAGGCCCAACGCGCCCATCTCGGTCCACAGTTTTGCGGGAAACCGATTGTCGCGGTCGATGTCGGCGGCCATTGGCGCAACCCGGTCCTGCGCCCAGCGGTGCACCATGTCGCGCAGTGCCTCGACCTCGTCCCCGCAGTCGAATTTCATACTTGCCGTAAACATTTGGGATCGAATCCTCCCATGCGCTTTTTGTAAAATGAACACATGTTCAGTTCACAATCAAGCCCACAGGTTCTGGCAGGCCAACTGCCGGAGATCGGATCAGTCCGGGATCTGCGGCAGTCGGCTGGGGGCGAGGCGAACCAGATGGCGCGAAAGCGGCCCAAGGCTCAGCCGCGTAAGGCGCACGGGTTGTCCTGTCGGTCGCGCCGCATCGGCCGTCATCACCTGCCGTACCCAATCCATCTCGGACGCGCCGACCGCATAGGTTTCCGACCCCTTGCGGCGGACAGCAGAGACAATCGATACGACACGCGGGGCGCCCCCTTCTGTCACAAAGACAGGCGCACCGGACGACCCAAAGGTCAGGTCGCAGTTCATTACCGGTGCGGCCTCATGCAAGCCCAGAACCATGCATTTGTCCTGCAGCGATGGGGCATTGTTCCGCCCTTGCCCATAAGAGATTACCGATACTGGCTGCCCGGCGCGGACCTTGCGGCCCAGCGCAAAGGGTTCGACGGACAGCGACGTGACCTCGCGCGCCAGTTCGATAACGGCCAGATCATGCCGCCTTGCGCGGGCAAAGCCCTCGGTCCCCGGTTCAGGATCGCCGAGCCTCATGTAGGTTTCGTTGATGCGCACCGCTGCGGCCGGGTGAGACTCGACAAACCCACCATCGCGAAAGCCCACCCGGAACAGCAGCTTTCCCGGAAGCTCGGCCCGACCGTCGCGCAAAACGCAATGTGCGGCCGTCAGGACATGACGGCGCGAGATCAGAACGCCCGAGCAGGTCGTATTGCGGTCGATCTCCAGCCTGCCGACCGCCTGCCATGCGCGAATGTCGTCCAGTGATCGCAGCTGGCGCAACTCACCCGCGCCGGCGACGCCGGGCAAGAGCAGTGCTGAAATGAGGGCCAGCCAAAGATGCCGCATCTATCTAAAGTCCTATGTCCCCTGCACGCCGGTTGGCGCGGACAGACCGATATCTGACAGGACAAGTTGGGCGCTCAGTTAACCGAAATTGGACAGGACTGTGACGGTGGAGAGGTGCGCCGCGGCATCCGGGTTCGCCAGGACGCGGCCCAAAAAGGCATCAGTCCGTCGAATTTGCGCCTCGCGGGGCTTCCCCCCCGGGCGGCGCCTACCTATAAGGCTGTCGGTCAAAAGGATGAACATCATGCGGACAGCCACGGTAGAGCGCGCGACAGCCGAAACCAGGATCTCGGTCACCGTCGATCTGGACGGATCGGGCACATATGACAACCAGACCGGCGTCGGGTTTTTCGATCATATGCTGGACCAGCTTGCCCGGCATTCGCTGATCGACATGACGGTCCGGGCCGAGGGCGATCTGCATATCGACGACCACCACACGGTCGAGGATGTGGGCCTTGCCCTGGGCAAGGCCCTGACCGAGGCGATGGGCGACAAGCGCGGCATCCAGCGCTATGGTGCGTGCCTTCTGCCGATGGATGACACGCTGGTTCAGGCGGCACTGGATCTGTCCGGGCGTCCGTTTCTGGTGTGGGACGTCGAATTCACGGCGCCCAAGATCGGCACGTTCGATACCGAGCTGGTGCGCGAGTTCTTCAACGCCTTCGCGATGCAGGGCGGCATCACGCTGCATGTTACGCGCCAGGCGGGCATCAACAGCCACCACATCGCCGAAGCTGCCTTCAAGGCGGTGGCGCGCGCGCTGCGGGTGGCGCTGGAGCCGGATCCGAGAAAGGCTGGGGCGGTGCCGTCGACCAAGGGAACGCTGTCGGAATGACAACCGTCATCATCGACTATGAAAGCGGCAACCTGCGGTCAGCCGAGAAATCGTTCGAGCGTATGAGCGCCGAGGTTGACGGCGGGCCAATCCGTGTCACTGCGGATCCGACCGAAGTCGCGGCCGCCGATCGGATCGTGCTGCCCGGTGTCGGGGCCTTTGCCGATTGCCGCGCGGGGCTGGACGCGATCCCCGGTATGGTCGAAACGCTGGTCGCGCGTGTCATCGGTGCAGGCACGCCATTTCTGGGCATCTGCGTCGGTCAGCAATTGATGTGCGATATCGGGCGCGAGCACGGTCACGACGCGCCGGGGTTCGGCTGGATCGCGGGCGAGTGCGTGCGGATCACGCCCGGCGATCCGGCGCTAAAGATCCCACATATG
>CAYWND010000460.1:0-1130 GCA_964459085.1 uncultured Oceanibium sp.
GCAACTGTCCGACCTGCGCGAATCGGGCGCGATCGAGCAGGACGCGGACGTGGTCATGTTCGTCTTCCGCGAAGACTACTACCACGAGCGCACGAAACCGCCCGAGGATGATCCCAACTTTGCCGAATGGTTCGAGAAGGCGCAGCGCATCCACGGCCGCGCCGAGGTGATCATCGGCAAGCAGCGCCATGGCCCCATAGGAACGGTGGAACTGGCCTTCGAAGGCCAATTCACCCGGTTCTCGAACCTTGCGCGCGGCT
Source organism: uncultured Oceanibium sp. (assembly GCA_964459085.1). Taxonomy (GTDB): domain Bacteria; phylum Pseudomonadota; class Alphaproteobacteria; order Rhodobacterales; family Rhodobacteraceae; genus Halovulum. Next base: position 261 of record CAYWND010000460.1, read on the forward strand.
ATGCCGACGACAAGGACTTCGACTGATCAGCGCGACAGTTTCACCGGACCCTTGCGCCCGCCTTTGAATTCCGCGCTCTTGGGGCCGCGATTGCACTGCTCGGCGCCGCCCGGTTCGCTGCTCATCCCGCCATCGCTGGTCGAACAGACCACGTGAAGCATCAGGTCGTCATGCTCGACACACTGGTTTTCACCCTGCCCGCTGGCCTTGCAGGTCCAGATCGGCTGGCTGGCGCCGCCTTTGGCCTGTACAGGTGCGTGGGCAAAAGGTAGCAAAATCACGCTTGCTGTGATCACGGCGATCAGTCTGGTCATTTCTAAACCTCTTTTCCGATTGACCTTCGTGGGTCGCGCCTGCCGACCGAGAGGTTCAATCGTCTATTGGACAGCCCTGCCGTCGCGCGGTATGTGCGACACAGGCAAAGCAGCAGGGACAACGGGAAATGCAGGCGGGTCAACTGGTCATCGATCTGCAGGCGGTCGCCGAAAACTGGCGCGCGCTCGACGCGCTCAGCGCCGTGGCCGTCGAAACCGGCGCGGCGGTCAAGGCGAACGCCTATGGCCTGGGCCTGGACCGCGTGGCCCCGGCGCTTGCCGATACCGGTGTACGCAGCTTTTTCGTAGCGCTTGCGTCCGAAGGTGCGGCGCTGCGGACGATCCTGGGGCCGGGCCCGAATGTCTATGTCTTCGCGGGACACATGGCTGGCGATGCTGCCATGTTGCAACAGTCGGACCTGATCCCGCTGCTCAACAGTCCAGCGCAGGTCACCCGCCATCTGGATGCGCTGCCCCTGCACCCCTACGGCCTGCAGATGGATACGGGCATGAACCGACTGGGGCTGGAACCGGACGAGGTCTCGGCCCTGCCGCC
>CAYWND010000460.1:1230-2879 GCA_964459085.1 uncultured Oceanibium sp.
GGCCACTGTGGCCCTGTATCTTCCGGTGATCCAGGTCCGCGCGCTGGCGGCGGGCGAGGCGGTCGGCTATGGCGCAAGCTGGATCGCCAAGGCCCCGGCCCGAATCGCAACCGTCGCGGCGGGCTATGCCGATGGCCTGATCCGGCATCTGTCCAATTCCGCCACGCTCTACGCGGGCGAGACCCCCTGCCCGGTGGTGGGTCGGGTCTCGATGGATCTGATTACCGTGGACGTCACCCACCTGGACCAGGATCCGGACGTGCTGGACGTGATCGGGCCGCATCAGACCATCGACGATCTTGCTGTATCCGCGGGCACCATCGGATACGAGATCCTGACATCCCTTGGCCCCCGCTACGAACGCGTCTACAAGGGCGTCTGAGCAAGACCATGCAGGATGATACAGGCCGGATGACACCCCTTGGATTGATACTGGACAGCCTTGCCTCGATCGGCCGGTCGGTGTTGAACCTGCTGCGCGCCATCGGGCATCTGGTTCTGTTCATGGGCATCACGCTGGGCCATCTGGTCCGCGCGCCGTTCTATCCGGTCGAATTGGGCCAACAACTGCTGAGGATCGGCTACTTCTCGTTGCCTGTCGTGGGCCTGACCGCGCTCTTTACCGGCGGGGCGCTGGCGCTGCAAATCTATGCAGGCGGCGCGCGCTTCAATGCCGAGGCCGTGGTGCCCTCGATCGTCGCCATCGGTATGGTGCGCGAGCTTGGGCCCGTGCTGGGCGGACTGATGGTGGCGGGGCGTGTCTCGGCGTCAATCGCGGCCGAGATCGGGACGATGCGCGTGACCGAACAGATCGACGCGCTGACCACCCTGTCGACCAACCCGTACAAGTATCTGGTCGTACCCCGCGTGGTGGCGGCCACGATCTCGCTGCCGTTTCTTGTGCTGATCGGGGATATCGTGGGGATCATGGGCGGCTATCTGGTCGGCGTCACCCGGCTGGAGTTCTCAGGCGCGGCGTATTTGCAGAATACCATCGATTTTCTCGAGGCTGGCGACGTGGTGTCCGGGCTGGTCAAGGCCGCTGTCTTTGGCTTCATCGTCGCGCTGATGGGATGCTATCACGGCTATAACTCGGGCCGCGGCGCCCAGGGCGTGGGCCAGGCAACGACCAACGCGGTCGTCACCGCCTCGATCCTGATCCTGGCCTCGAACTATGTTCTGACCGAGGTGTTCTTCTCCGCATGACCCCGCGCATTGCCCTGAAAGATGTCCACAAGGCGTTCGGACCCAAAGAGGTTCTGCGCGGCGTCACCCTTGATGTGCCCAAGGGCGAGAGCATGGTGATCATCGGGGGATCTGGCACCGGCAAATCCGTGACCCTGAAATGCATCCTCGGGCTGATCCGGCCGGACGCGGGGACCATCGAGATCGACGGCCAGGCGGCAAACGGCGATCATGACGCGTTCCTCGCCCGGTTCGGCATGCTGTTTCAGGGCGGCGCGCTGTTCGACAGCCTTGCGGTCTGGCAGAACGTCGCGTTCCGCCTGCTGCGCGGGGCCAACAAGCTGTCCAAGACGGATGCCCGCGAGGTCGCGATCGAGAAATTGCGCCGCGTCGGGCTGCAGCCAGAGACCGCCGACCTGTTTCCGGCGGAACTGTCGGGCGGTATGCAGAAACGCGTGGGGCTG
>CAYWND010000461.1:0-2878 GCA_964459085.1 uncultured Oceanibium sp.
TTCGTAGGGCGGCTTGAAGCCGTTCAGGATGGCGGACGCGGCCTGGGTCTGCACACCGCGCGTGGCGAACAGGTCCTTGATACCCAGCGGGATGCCGCACATGGCAGGCGCATCACCAGCGGCAATCCGCGCATCGGCGGCGTCGGCCTGATCGCGGGCATGGTCCGGGGTCAGCGCAACGAACGCGTTCAGCGCGCCCGCGCCTTCGGCCGCCGTCAGGCAGGCATCGGTCAACTCGCGCGCGGTAAAATCGCCCTTGCGCAGGCCGTCGCGTGCATCGGTGATGGTCAGCCCGTTCAGTTCGGTCATGTCGCTTACTCCACCACCTTGGGTACCGCAAAAAACCCTTCGCGGGCATCCGGGGCGTTGGCCAGCACATCCGCCTGGATGTCGCCGTCGGTCACCGTGTCGTCGCGGCGCTTCAGCTCCATCGGCGTCACCGAGGTCATCGGTTCGACCCCTTCGACATCGACCTCGCCCAGCTGTTCCATGAAGTCCAGGATCCGCGACAGATCTGCGGCCAGCGGCTGAAGCGCGGCCTCGTCCACCTCGATCCGGGCGAGATGCGCGACGCGGCGCGCAGTGTCCTTGTCGATGGCCATGGGCAATCCCTTGCGTGCAGGTTCCGACCGGGTTTAGCCATAGGCCTAGGGTCATGCAAGAGGCATGCAAGGGGCATGCAAGCGGGGCGATTAGCCGAGCGTGCAGGCGTCGCTGTTCAGAAGGACCGTCATCGGATCGGGATCTGTGCTGGAATAGCTGATCGTGACCCGCGAGGCGAAGAAGTCGGTCGCCGCTGCGGTTTCGCGCAGCCAGGCCGACAGCACCTGGCGTTGGGCGTCATCCAGACGGCAGCGAATGGCATCGGCAGCGCCGACAGACGCCATCATGATTGCGCACACCGAACCGTCCGGGCCCTCGACCGCGCGTGTCAGGGTCGTACGCCCGATCGGTACGTAGTAGTCCTGTTCAAATGGCGTGCAGGTGTCCACGGCGCGGGCATACGCTTCGGCCTCGCGTTTGACCCTGGGGCCACCGAATTGCCAGCCATAGCCGCTGATTGCGATGGCCACCACAACCGCAGCCCCGATCAGCCAATAGAGCAGCCGTCGCATTGTCCAAGTCCCCCACCTGTTCGCACCGCGTGCCAGAGGTCCCCGGAGGTCAGGGATGCCTGACATGTCGATGCAATACGACAATCATCCATCCCAGCATTATGCCATTTAGCACATGCCAAAGGAAATGCGTGCCCAGCGGCAGCGAGGCGCAGACCATCTCATCCACCGTGCGGAAGGTCAGAGAGGCGATCAGGATCAGCGCGCCAATGGCAAGCCCGCGTGCCGTGCCCGGGTCGCGACGCGCGACCAGTGCTGCATAGATCAGGATCAGGATCGGGACCGGGACATACGCCACCGACCCGCTCAGAGGACCAACGATCGCCGCGACACCGGCGGTCACGGCCGCCGAATAGGGCACGAAGGCGATCACCGCGACCCAAGGCGCCCAGCGCGGCAGATCGAAAAAACGGCTGGTGGCCTGGTGCACATAGACCAGGATAAAGATCAGGATCGGCAGCACGTCCGCCGTTGCGGCCCATCCGGTGGCAAATGTGTGGAACAGGAAGGATCCGGTTCCGATGGCCGCGAGCACGATCACCAGCAGGCGCGCGCCCGGATCCCGCTTGCCACCCAGTATCGCCCAGACCGCTAGAGCGGCCAGCAGGAAAGCGCCGTTGGTGATGGCGTTGATGGGTTCGGACCAGAACGTGAAATCCGTCCGTTCGCAGTAGTTGTCCACCTGCTCGAGCCAGTTCATGCGGCACGTCCCTTGATTTTCCATCGGCGGGGGCTTGTAGTCTTGGGTGACAGATAGGGAGGACGCAATGAAAATCACGTGGCTGGGCCATTCGGGATTTCGGATCGAGGCCGGGGGGCAGGTTCTGCTGGTCGATCCATGGCTTACGGGCAATCCGATGTTCGAGGGGCAGGACCGGGATGCGGCGATCAACGGGGCGACCCATGTGCTGGTCAGTCACGGTCATGGCGATCATTCCGGCGATGCGCTGACAATCGCCAAAGAGCTGCAGATCCCGATTGTGGGCATCTATGATCTGATGAGCCATTGGGAGGCGACCGAAGGCGTCGCCACGGTCGGATTCAACAAAGGAGGCACGGTACAATTGGGCGACGTTGCGGTCACGATGGTGAACGCGGTGCATTCGTCATCACTGGGAACCGATCACGGGCCGATGTATGCCGGATGCGAGAGCGGGTACATGATCGCGGCCGAGGGGCATGTGATCTATTTCTCGGGCGACACGGATGTGATGGCCGACATGAAGGTTCTGAACGATCTGCACAAGCCGGACATCGGCATCCTATGCGCTGGCGGCCATTTCACCATGGATCAGCGGCGCGCGGCCTATGCGGCGCGCGAGTTCTTCGACTTCGACATGGTGATCCCCTGTCACTACAAGACCTTCCCCCTGCTGGCGCAGGATGCAGGCGAGTTGATGGCCGCGCTGCCGGGGGTCGCGGTCCGCGAACCAGAGGTGATGGTCGCAATCGAGATCTGAGGCGGGCTAGTCACCTTGGCGGAGCGACTGGAAGAAGTCTTGCAGAAGGTCGGCGCATTCCCGCTCGCGGATGCCGGCATAGACCTCGGGGGCATGGTGGGACTGGGGGTGGCTCAGCACCCTCGGACCCTGTTCGATGCCGCCTGACTTGGGGTCTGACGCGCCATAGTACAGCCGTGCAATCCGGGCCTGCGAGATGGCCGAAGCACACATCGGGCAGGGTTCCAGCGTGACATAGAGGTCGTGGCCGGGCAGACGCTCGGACCCGATGGCAGCGCAGGCGGCGCGGATCGCCAGGATCTC
>CAYWND010000462.1:0-2877 GCA_964459085.1 uncultured Oceanibium sp.
AAGCACCTGTGCCACCCTCTCCGAGGTCGCGCCCGTCGCCCCCACCGCATGGCTCAGCCCAGCTGCACGGGCAACGTCGATGCCCCGATGGATGCTTGCGATCCAGGCCGCACAGGAAAACGGCCGCACGATGCCGGTGGTGCCCAGGATCGACAGCCCGCCCTCAATACCCAGCCGAGGGTTCCAGGTGCGGCGCGCAATCTCGGCACCACCGGGGATCCTGATCGTCACCTCGAAGTCGCAGGCAATGCCACGCGCCGCCGCGATCTCGGACAGAACGCCGGTGATCATCTGGCGTGGCACCGGGTTAATCGCAGGCTCGCCGACAGCGACCGGCAGGCCGGGTTTCGTGACCGTGCCGACACCTTCGCCCGCTCGAAACACCACGCCCGCGCCCGACGCTGCGTAGCGGACCCGCGCAATCACGGTGGCACCGTGGGTCACATCCGGGTCATCGCCCGCGTCCTTCTCGATCCCCGCCTCGGCCCAATCGGCGCCGTCCTCGCGATGCACCAAAGCGAACGCCACACGCTGGCCACGCGGCAACCCGATCTCGATCGGATCGCGCCACTCGCCCGTCAACAGCCGCCCGCAGGCCGCCGCGGCCGCCGCGGTGGCACAGGCGCCGGTTGTATACCCGGTGCGAAGCGGCCGGTCAGGGGTTTCGCTCATGGCTCAGCTATAGACCGGATCGGCGGGCGGCGAAATCACCTCGTCGCAGACGGACCCCTGCATCGGCGAAACCGGCATCAACACCTCTCGCCAAGCAGAAAATCCCGCGATAGTGTCGCGCTCATGAGCGTGTTTTCCGATCCCCCCGGCTATCAGCCTCCGGACTTCCCCGGCGGGCTGGTATGGCTTGTGGGCGCCGGACCTGGCGGACCAGGGCTGATGACGCTCGAAGGCCTGTCGGCCCTGCGCCGCGCCGACGTGATCATCTACGACGCGCTGGTAGATCCCGCGCTGCTAGATTGGGCCCGCGCTAATGCCCAGACCGAGTACGCGGGCAAGCGGGGCGGCAAGCCCTCGCCGCAACAACGCGACATCTCACTGCGCCTGGTCGAGCTGTCGCGCGCGGGCAAGCGCGTCCTGCGGCTCAAGGGGGGCGACCCGTTCGTCTTTGGCCGCGGCGGGGAAGAGGCGCAGACCCTGGTCCAGCATGGCGTGCCGATCCGGGTGACCCCGGGCATATCCGCCGGCATCGGCGGGCTGGCGGCTGCCGGGATCCCGGTCACGCATCGCGATGTGAACCAGGCGGTCACCTTCGTGACCGGCCACGACCAAACCGGCCAGGCCCCCTCGCGCATCGACTGGGCCGCCCTTGCCAAGGGCTCGCCCGTCATCGTCGCCTATATGGCGATCAAACATCTCGACCAGATCGCCACAGCCCTGATCGCGGGCGGCAAGACCCCCACGACCCCCGTGGCCGTGGTCCAGAACGCCGCCCGTCCGGATATGAGGGTCCTGGAAACCACGCTCGCCCGGGTTACGGCCGATGTCGCCACGGCGGGCATGGGCGCGCCCGCAATCGTCTGCGTGGGCGAGGTCGTGCGCCTGCGCCAGGTGATCGACTGGGCCTCGCAATTGCAGGGCCAGCCGCCGCGAAACCTCGACCCGCTGGGTTCCCGAGACATCCGCGACGTGTCATGACCCGCGGCCTGATCCTTGCCGCACCCGCATCCGGCGCCGGCAAGACCACTGTGACCCTGGCCCTGCTGGCGGCATTTCGGCGTCGTGGCATCGCCATTCGCGCCGCCAAATCCGGCCCCGACTATATCGATCCGGCCTTTCATGCCGCCGCCACCGGCCACCCGTCGGTCAATCTCGACGCCTGGGCGATGCGCCCCGACCAGTTGCGCGCGCTGGCTGCCGGTCAGGGCGGAGAGCTTTTGGTGATCGAGGCCGCCATGGGCATCCTCGACGGCGCCGCCGACGGCACCGGCTCGGCCGCTGACCTGGCGCAAGCGCTGGGTTTGCCGGTCGTGCTGGTCCTGGATGTCGCCAAGCAGGCCCATTCCGCAGCGCTCGCCCCGGCAGGCCTGCGCGCGCTGCGCCCCGACCTGATCCTGGCCGGGGCGATCATGAACCGCATCGCCACACCCCGCCACGCCGGTCTGGCCCGCGCGGCCCTGGACGCCGCCCAGGTGCGCAGCTTAGGCCACCTGCTGCGGCTCCCGGACCTGGCCTTGCCCGAACGCCACCTGGGCCTCGTCCAGGCGGCCGAAACATCGGCCCTCGACACCTATTTCGACCGCGCAGCCGTTGCGGCGACCGAAACCCTCGACCTCGACGCCCTGATCGAGGCCGCCGCGCCCCTGCCCCCGGCCGCTCCGGCCCCGATGCTGCCCCCCATCGGCAGCCGCATCGCGGTCGCCCGAGACCGCGCCTTCGCCTTCGCCTATCCCCATCTGCTCGATGGATGGCAGGCGCAGGGTGCCTCGCTGCACCCGTTCTCGCCGCTGGCGGACCAGCCGCCCGACGCGACGGCGGACGCCATCTTCCTGCCCGGCGGCTACCCCGAGTTGCACGCCCCGCGCCTCACCGCCAACACCACCTTTCTGGACGGGCTGCGCACGGCGGCTCAGCGTGGCACACGCATCTACGGCGAATGCGGGGGCTACATGGTCCTGGGCGAGGCGCTGATCGACGCGGACGGCACCGCCCACGCCATGGCCGGGCTGCTACCGCTGACCACCAGCTTTGCCAAACGCGGGCTGTCGCTGGGATACCGCCACCTGACACCGCAGGGCGACGCCCCCTTCGACGGCCCACTCCGCCGCCACGAGGTCCACGACTCCACGATCGCGCATGCCACCCCCGCCACGCCGCGGACCAGGGCGACCGATGCCGCGCTGGGTCCGCAGCCTGGCATGGGGC
>CAYWND010000463.1:0-2874 GCA_964459085.1 uncultured Oceanibium sp.
CTGTTGCCCACACGGCAACATTGCGAATGCAGTGGTGCTTGGCCAGAGAATATGCGGTGGCCAGCCCGTGCCCCCCGGCGCCAACGATGACGACGTCATAGGCCTCTTTCGGCTCGGGCGAGGCCCATGCGCGTTCCCATCCGGTGTGGTAGCGCGCAGCCTCGCGGGCAATTGCAAACGCGGAATAGCGCTTCATCGGTGATCTCTCTTGGCGTGGCCCTGCAGGGTTCGGGGTGTCTATTGCACACAAAGCAAATCAGACCGCCGTTTTCCAGCGGCACGTTCCAATTCATTCGCGACATTTTCACGCCCCTGCATGACAACGCGAGAATGTGCGTTGTCGCAGACCGGCGGCGACCCTAAGTTCGGGGCGGAACAGGCAGTCGGAGGAACAGTGTGGTTTTTTGGGCAATAGCGATCGGAATGGGCGGGATCATCGCCGCGATCCTTGCCCGGCCATTGCTGCGCGACGGCCCGGACGCGGCGCCAGATACGCAAGCTGACCAGCAAGTCTATCGCGATCAATTGAAAGAGGTCGAAAGCGACTTGGCCCGGGGTGTTCTGTCACCCGACGAAGCCGACGCCCTGCGCACCGAGGTTTCGCGCAGATTGCTGGGGGCTGCCGAAAAAACAGACGCCGCGGGCGCGCAGCAGGTGAAAGCGGGGAACGCGGCGATCATGGCGGGCATTGTTGCCATCGTGGTGATCGCAGGGGCGTTCGGGATTTATGCCGGGATCGGGGCAAGCGGTGCGCCCGATCTGCCGCTTGAGGCCAGGTTGGCCCAGAACGCCGCGGATTACGCCGACCGTCCGACCCAGGCCGAAATGGCGGACTTTCTGAGTAGTCGCGGATCCGCGCCGGAACCGGATCTTGCGGGCGCCGAACAGCAGCTGGAGTTGATCGACCAACTCAAGTCGATCCTGGAAAACCGCCCGGAGGATGCGCGCGGTCACGAATTGCTGGCGGGCGCGGCAGCGGGTCTGGGCCTTTGGACGGATGCGGCGGATGCGCAAGCGGCGCTGGTCAGGATACGCGGGGCCGAGGCGACCGCAGCGGATCACGCGGACTTGGCCGAGTTTCTGATCCTGGCGGTAAACGGATATGTCTCGCCCGAGGCCGAGGCTGCCTTGCGCGCCGCGCTGACCATGGATCCGAACGATCAAAGGGCACGCTATTTCTCGGGGCTGTCTGCTTTGCAGGCCGGTCGCGCCGACATTACCTATGATTTGTGGACGCGCCTCCTGGTAGAAGGGCCTCGCAACGCGCCTTGGATCGGCGCGATAGAGGGACAGATTGCCGATGTGGCCGCGGCTGCAGGCCGTCCGATCCCCGAGGTCCCCGGTGCGGCAGGACCAACCCGTGATGATGTTGCGGCAGCCGCCGACCTAAGCCCCGCCGAACGGATGGAGATGGTGCGCGGAATGGTCGACCGGCTGTCGGACCGGCTGGCGACCGAGGGCGGAACTGCCCAGGAATGGGCGCGCCTGATTTCGTCGCTTGGGGTGCTTGGCGAACGCGGCCGCGCGAACCGGATCTGGACCGAGGCGCGCGAGGTCTTTGCCGACGATCCAAACGGTTTGCAGCTGATCCGGCAGGCCGCGCAAGATGCGGAAATCATTCAGTGATCTACGACAACGCCCAAGAGTTCGCCAGCCGTATCGCCCCGCCTGCCGCACTGGTCGGGCTGGACCTTGGCACAAAAACGATCGGCGTGGCCGTCGCTGACCCGATGTGGATGGTGGCCAGCCCCCTCAGGACGATCCGGCGGCGCAAGTTCAAGACAGATTGTGCGGAATTGATGGACATTGTTGATGACCGCGCAGCGCAGGGGATCGTCCTGGGATTGCCGCTGAACATGGATGGCAGTTCCGGCCCCCGGGCGCAGGCGACAATGGCGTTTGCGCGCAATCTGCTGGGGGTCCGCGACATGCCTGTTCTGATGTGGGACGAGCGTCTGTCCACAGTCGCGGCTGAACGCGCGCTGCTGGAAGCCGACACATCGCGCGCTCGACGCGCCGAAGTGATTGACCACGTCGCAGCCGGCGTTATTCTGCAGGGCGCGCTGGATCGGCTGGCGCATCTGAGGCACGAGGCAGGGCCGTGAGCGACGACATTTGGCGGCGGGACGAAATCGAGAGCCCGTGCGTAAAGATCTGCATGATCCACCCCGAGGCAAAACTGTGTGTCGGCTGCAACCTGACGGCCGACGAGATTGCCGCCTGGTCACGGATGACGCCCGAAGCCCGGCGCGAAGTCATGGCCACCCTGCCCGGCCGCGCAAAGGCGTTCGGGGGCCGCAAGGGCGGCCGCGCCCGACGGTCTGCCTGATCCTCTGGGCTCAGGCCGCCTGCGAGATCATCTGGTCAAGGGCGGCCTCGATGACTTCGGGGCCGGCACCGGGCCGTGTCGACTGGTCGGACAACTGTCGCCGCCACGCCCGCGCGCCCGGCCTGCCCGCAAACACACCCAGCATGTGGCGCGATATCTGGTGCAAACGCGCGTCACCTGACGAAAGCTGCTGCTCGACATAGGGCAGCATCGCCCGAACAGCATTCTCGGGGCCGCTGCAGGGATCGGGCTGCCCGAAGATCCGGCGGTCTGCCCGGCCGAGGATATCCCATGGTGAGTGATATGCGGCGCGGCCAATCATCACGCCGTCTACTCCAGCCGCAAGATGCCCGACCGCAGCGTCCAGGGACTGGACACCACCATTGATTGAGACATGAAGATCAGGATACGCGTTTTTCATGTCGCGGACGAGTTGATAGTCCAGCGGAGGAACCTCGCGGTTTTCTTTCGGGCTAAGCCCTTGCAGCCAAGCCTTGCGGGCATGAATGGTGCCACGCCGCGCGCCCACAGCCGAAACGGACTCC
>CAYWND010000464.1:0-2872 GCA_964459085.1 uncultured Oceanibium sp.
GGTCGGACCCGGGCAGGTAGCGCAGGTCCGACGCTCGACGCGCTAACCCGCGAAAAGATGCAGTCCCTTGTTCTGGACCTGTGGAAGGAAACCGGCAAGACGATCATCCTGATCACCCACTCGGTCGAAGAGGCGCTGCTATTGGGCGAGCGCCTGCTGGTCATGGCCCCACGCCCTGGCCGCGTGCACAAGGAATACCGCCTGCCCTTCGCCGATATGGGCGTCGGGGCCGACCTGCGCGAGGTCAAGCACCATGACGACTACAACACCACGCGCGAGGAAATCCTCAACATGATCTGGGACATGGAAGAGGAAATCATGGGACGTTCGGAGGCCGCACAATGACCATTCTGATCATCTATGTGTTGCTGTTCGTTGCCGCCTTCTTTGCGGTCAAGTTCATCCGCTCGCGGCTAGAGGAGGTGCACGATTTCACATCGCTCAAGACCGTGACCTTTGGGGATGAAAGCGCCGTGCGGGCGGACCGCTGGGCCAGCGTCATCTCGATTGTCGCGATCTTTCTGATCTGGGGTGCGTTTACGGGATCCAAGTTGACCCCGATCCATGCCCCTGGCCCCTACCAGGGAAGTGGGGAGTTCACGTACGTGGTGGCCGGAGCCGACGGCACCCGCGACGAGGCGACCGTCTTTTGGCAGGTCGAGGAAAGCAAGGGCGCCAAGGATCCAATCGAGGCCGATGAAGGGGACGGCGCGGCGCTGAACGACGCGATTGGTATCATCAAGTATCGGTCCGGTCAGTTGCTGTGGGACGGTAACGATACGCTGAAGCGCAAGGAAGGCGCGCAGATCGTCGAGATCAACGGAACCCCGATCCAGTTCGATTTCAACAAGCGCGACGACAACGGCAATATCATCGATGATCGGCCCAAGGTTGCCATCGACAACGGGTCGGTAACGCTAACGGACAAGGGTGCCCTGCTGATCACGCCCTATCAGGGCTGGCAGATGGAGCCGATCTGGTTGCCCGCGCCCGAGGCCGTCTGGGGCCGGATCACCGAGATTGCCAGCGAGGGGTATCAGAACTCGACGCTTCTGCAGCACCTCGGTTGGTCGCTCTTCCGCGTGATCGCCGGGTTCTTTTTCGGCGCGCTGGTGGGCATTCCGCTGGGCTATGCTATGGGACTGAGCGATTGGTTCCGCGGCTGGTTCGATCCCATAGTCGAGTTCATGCGGCCAGTACCGCCGCTGGCGCTGATCCCGCTGGTGATCATCTGGGCCGGTATTGGCGAGGTCGGCAAAGTGATCTTGCTATTCCTGGCGGCTCTTTGGATCATGACCATAGCCGCGCGCGCCGGAGTGTCGGGGGTCAACATCACCAAGGTGCATGCGGCCTACAGTCTTGGCGCGTCCAAGTGGCAGATCATGCGCTACGTGATCATGCCCAATTCCTTGCCCGAGATCTTCACCGGCGCGCGCGTCGCCATGGGGGTCTGCTGGGGCACAGTTGTGGCCGCAGAACTGGTCGCGGCGGAAAAGGGCGCGGGCATGATGATCATGGTGGCCTCCAAATTCCAGCTGACCGATATCGTCATCATGGGGATAATCCTGATCGGCATCATCGGCTACGGCATCGACATCCTGATGCGCCAGGCCGAGAAATTCCTGGTGCCGTGGAAGGGCCGCTCCTGACGCGGCATCCCGGGACCCTGACAGAGGTCGTCGAAGGCGGGCTCTGCATTGGCTGCGGGCTATGCGAGGCGTTGGCCAAGGGCTTGACCATGGACTGGCAGGGGGGCGTCTTGCGCCCCCGGGGCAATGTCATCGCCGCCGAAGAGGCCACGATCCTGGATGCCTGTCCCGGCGCGGTAGTCGCGGCCCATCTGGAACGTGACCAGACCGTCGATCCGGTTTGGGGCGCATATCGTCAGTTGGTGATGGCCTGGTCCGGGGAACCGGAGGTGCGCTATCGGGCGGCGACCGGAGGGGTGCTGACGGGGCTTGCGCGTCACGCGCTGATCTCGGGGCAGGCGGAGTTTGTGCTGCATGCCGGGCCGCATCCGACCGAGGCACTGCTCAGCCATTGGGTGATCTCGGACACGCCCGATCAGGTGCTGGAAAACTCGGGCTCCAGATATGCGCCGGTTTCGGTTCTTGCAGGTCTGGCGGCGGCCCTGGATCGAGACCGCCCGTTCGTGCTGGTTGCAAAGCCGTGTGACATCTCGGCCGCGCGGCGGCTTGCCCGGACGGACCGCCGGTTGGCTGAAAACTGTGTCGCGATGCTGACGATGGTCTGTGGCGGGGCGTCGAACCAGTCCAAGACACTGGATGCTCTGCGCCTGATGGGGGTCGATCCGCAGGATGCTGCGGCGTTTCGATACCGTGGTCAGGGCAATCCGGGTCCGCACCGCGTGACACTCGTCGATGGGTCCAACCGGACGCTCAGCTATCAGGACATGTGGGCGGACGAGGGGTCCTGGGCGATCCAGCCGCGCTGCAAGCTTTGTGCCGACCCGATCGGGGAAGCCGCCGACATCGCCGCCGCCGACTGCTGGCCGGGCGGCGCGCCAACGGGTGAGGATGAGGGATTCAACGGGGTGCTGGTGCGCACACAACGCGGTGCGGATCTGCTTGCCTCGGCCGTGGACGCGGGATTGATTGTGCAGGGCAGAGTGCTCGACCCCGCCGACTTCACGAACTGGCAGCCGCACAACGTCCGCAAGACCGCCGCCGTGCCCGCCCGGCTGCGGGGACTGGCCGCTGCTGGCCAGCCGATACCCCAGCTCGTCGACCTGCGCACAGCCGATCGGGACGCGGTCTGCCCCGACCCGGAAACCCAGCAAGCCGGGGCGCAAGACCGCGCTCGGTCTGGCAAGTTCGCCGAAGCCGCCCACATTCGACGGATCTGAGGATAC
>CAYWND010000465.1:0-2869 GCA_964459085.1 uncultured Oceanibium sp.
TGGGGGGCGATCCTGGTTTCAGCCCTGACCTCCGTCATGGTCTTTATTCCGATCCTGATCATGCAGTTGGAGGCCGGGCTGCTCTTTCGCGATATTGCCGTTGCGATCTCGGTCTCGGTCATTCTGTCGCTGATCGTGGCGGTCACGGTCATTCCGGCCCTGTCCAGCCGCCTGTTGGCGCGGGGGGCCGCAAAACCCGTGAGGTTGCCGATCATCGATCACTTTGCATCCGCGTTCCGGTGGCTGGTGATGGGCTATGTCGCGATCACCGTGCGGTTCCGGGCCATCGGGGTGATCATGGTCTCGGTCATTGTCGCCAGCGCCGCAGCCGCCGCAGTTCTGTTCCTGCCGAAGCTGGAGTACCTGCCGGAAGGCAACCGCAATCTGGTCTTTGGTCTGATCATTCCCCCGCCGGGCTATAACCTGACCACGACCGAGACCATCGCAAACCGGATCGAGACCGTCGCCCGCCCGATGTGGGAAGCGGCACCTGCGACCGAGACCGACGAGGGGTTGCCCGCGCTGGCGTCGTTCTTTTTCGTGGCGACGCCGGGCAACAGTTTCGTGGGCGCAGCCACCGTCGATGGCAGCCGCGTGGCCGAAACCATCCCGATCCTGTCGCGCCCGATATTCTCGGAACCGGGGACATTCGGGTTCATGACCCAGCCGTCGCTGTTTGGACGCGGCGTTGGCGGGGGCCGGACCATCGAATTGAACGTCTCGGGTGATGCGCTGGAGGACATCCTGGGCGTGGCCGGACAGGCCGCCGGGATCGTCTCGGGCCTGCTGCCGCGATCCGAGGGGCACCAGTTCCGCCCGATTCCGGGACTGGAATTGGGCGCGCCCGAAGTGCGGCTGATCCCCGACCGGATCCGGCTTGCCGACGCGGGCCTCAGCACCCAGGCGCTGGCCGCGACCATCGACGCCTATAATGACGGTATCCGCGTGGACGAAATCAACGTGGGCAACCGCAGGATCGATCTGACCATCAAGGGGGACACAAGGGCCCTGGGCGGGCTGCGGACCCAGGATGTCGGGGACTTTCCGGTCGTCACGCCATCGGGACAGATTGTGCCCGCGTCCGAACTGGCGCGGGTCGAGGTCACGGCGGGCCCGGTCGAGATCCGGCATCTGGAGCGGCTGCGGACCGTAACGCTGGAAGTGCGTCCATCCGACGCGCTGCCCCTGGAGGCGGCTGTCGAATTGCTGGAAGCCGAGGTTATCGACGTGCTGGAACAGCGCGGCCTGCCCCCGGGTGTGCGCCTGTCGGTGTCGGGCACGGCCGACCAGCTGACCCAGACATGGGGAGCCATCCAGATCAACCTGTTGATCGCGATCGTGATTGTGTTCCTGGTGATGGCAATCCTGTTCGAAAGCTTTGTGCTGCCACTGGTCGTTCTGATCTCGGTCCCGGTGGCAGCGGCAGGGGGCGTCGGCGGGTTGGCGTTTCTGAACCTGATCGGGACCCAGCCGCTGGATATGCTGACGCTGCTGGGATTCGTGATCCTGGTGGGCATTGTGGTGAACAACGCAATCCTGATCGTACACCAGTCCCTGTACCTGTTGCGCGAGGAAGGCCTCGAGCCGAAGGCCGCGATTGTCGAGGCGACGCGCAACCGGATCCGCCCCATTTTCATGTCCACCCTTACATCCGTGATGGGCATGCTGCCCTTGGTCATCTTTCCCGGCGCAGGGTCCGAACTGTATCGTGGTCTGGGGGCCGTGGTTGTCGGCGGGCTGTCGATGTCGGCGTTTCTGACGTTGCTGACGGTGCCACCGCTGCTGAGCCTTGTCTTAAGGCGTTCGGCCGAAGCCTCTGATCACGCCACAGCGACACCCAATCCAGCGGAGTAGAACACAGGCGTCACGAAGTTGGTGGATGCCGACTGTCCGTTTCGGTGCACCACCCGGACATTGACGGTGCTTTTGGCCACCGCATACCGGCATCCGGCACTATCGCCAAATCAACCAACAATCGACCGCCAACAACCGTCAAGCGAGACCGGCCGCACACGACTATTCGCGTAAATGGACAGACTGGACTGTGAATGCCAGACTGCCCCGATGAGATGTCTTATCGAAACCGCGTTGCTTGCAGCGACGGCGCTTGTTCTTGGCACGGCAGCACCCATGGCCCGGATCGGCGATTGCTCTGTTGATGCAATGCTGGTCTTCGACGGCTCGGCATCAATGGACGAGATCAGCTTTGAAACCGGACCGAACACTCGTATCGTCGAAGCGCGGCAGGCAATTCGGCACGCCATACCCCAAATCGCGCCATACCGCCGGGTGGGCTTGATGATATATGGCCCGGGTCCCTCCGGTGCCTGCCAAAACCTCGACCTTCGCTTCGAACCGATTGCCAATGCGGCGGGTCCTGTCATCGACGCCGTCGAGGCGCTTCGCCCCGATGGCCTGACACCACTGACCGAAGCTGTTCGGCAAGCCGCAGAAGCGCTGGAATATCGAAAACGCGCTGGCGTCGTGGTGCTGGTCACCGACGGCAACGAAACCTGCGGGGGACGGCCTTGCGAAATGGCGCAGGCGTTGCGCGCCACCGCGCAGGATCTGACAATCCACGTGATCGGATTTCGCGCTGTGGTCGACTTTTTCGCCTGGAACAACCCGGAGCAGGATCCGCACACATCAACAACAGTGGCGCGTTGCCTTTCCGACGAAACTGGCGGGCTTTTCGTTAAGACCGAGACGGTAGACGAACTGGTCGCTGCTTTACAACGGACACTGGGGTGCCCGGTAATAGGGTGACAAATTATGCTATCCTGTAAGCCAAGTAGTAGCCGCCGATGGCTTGGCCCCCTGCCCGACCGGTCCTAATCGATAATCCTTGAACGTTTTGAATGCCGCAGTG
>CAYWND010000466.1:0-2869 GCA_964459085.1 uncultured Oceanibium sp.
CATGGTTGATCGAAGTGTCGGCGCTTCAGGACACCTTGGGCGCCAAGGATCAACGCCAGAATAAGCATTGCAAATGCGAAGCGCGCCGCGTTAACGGCCAGCGGATCAATCATTGGGGCGGCCAAACTGCCAAGCGCAAAGGACCCAGCTACCATAGCCGAAAACGCCAGCATGGCAGCGTGGCCGCGCAACGTCTGCTGCCGCGTATCGTCGTCCGATTTGATTGCCGCGTGGCGTGTTGTCATGAGCAGCCTTAAATACCGGTCCCGCCCCACTCAGTAGCCCAGGCTGGCGCCCTTTTCCATGGGCCGTGGGGCCTCAGAACTGCCGCTTCGAGCATCAAGAAGCTTCTAGACAAAGGTGCCTCTGGTGGATGCACTTTGGATCGCACCAAGGACAGCCGGGTGCCCGAGATATGCCCAGCAATCGTTTGACGCATCGTATGCTCGGCGGCATTAAGGGCCGTATGGAAGTGGTGACTGTCAACGGTGTGCGCCTGCATGTTGAACTGACCGGCCCCGGTGACGCGCCGGCGTTGGTTTTTGCCAATTCGTTGGGTACGGATTTCCGGGTTTGGGATCGACTGCTACCGCACGTCAAAGGGTCGTGGCGGGTTTTGCGGTACGACAAGCGCGGCCACGGCCTGAGTGATTGCCCGCCGGCCCCTTATCACATGGGCGATCTGGTGGCGGACGCAGCCGCCCTGATGGATCGTTTCGGGATGCGCAATGGGGTTGTCGTGGGCTTGTCTATTGGTGGTCTGATCGCCCAGGGGCTGGCCGCCGAGCGCCCAGATCTTGTCCGCGCGATGGTACTGATGGATACAGCCGCCCGGATCGGCAACGAAGATATGTGGGCTGATCGGGTTGCCGCAGTGCGCGCAGACGGGATTGCGGCGATTGAAGATAGCATTCTAGAGCGATGGTTTTCGAAAACCTATCGCAACGAGAGCGTTGAGGATTTGGCCCTTTGGCGAAATATGCTGACCCGAACCCCGGCCGAAGGGTACATCGGCTGTGCTGAGGCGATCGCGCAAACGGATCTGCTGGAAAGCACAGCGCGCCTGACTTTGCCGACCCTGGCGATGGCCGGCGCCGAGGATGGCTCAACCCCGCCGGATCTGGTGCGCGAGACCGCAAATCTGATTCCTGGCAGCGCGTTCCACGTGATCCAGGGAGCGGGGCATTTGCCGGGGGTCGAGGATCCGGCGGCGGTTGCGCGCCTGCTGAACCCGTTCCTGGCCGGATTGGACTAAGGCGATGGCGGTCTCTCCCCTGTCTTCGGGCATCTATGGTGGTCTTTACGCGGATGCCGAGCTTGGGCAGCTGTTTTCGGACAGTGCCGAGATCCGGGCGATGCTGCTGTTCGAGGGGGCCTTGGCCACGGTTCAGGGCGATCTGGCCATCATCCCGGCCGACGCAGCGGCGGTGATCCATCGTGGTGCGCTGGACATCGTGCTGGATCCCAAAAGCTTGCGCGACGGCACGGCAGAGGCGGGAATCCCCGTTCCCGCGCTGGTCGAACGGTTCCGCCGTGATCTGCCGGACCCAGCGGTGCGGCAATGGGTACATTTCGGGGCGACGACCCAGGATGTGATGGATACCAGTCTGGTCCTGCGGCTGCGCCGGGTGCTGGAGATCTATGACGCGCGGCTGGAGGCGCTGATCGCCACATTGGCCGATCTGGCCGAGGTGCACCGTGAAACCGTGATGGCCGCACGTACGCGGCATCAGGTGGCGACCCCCACAACCCTGGGCGCGCGGATCGCGGCCTGGGGAATGCCGCTGATCCGACACCGCAAGCGACTGGCCGAGTTGCGTCCACGTCTGCTGGTGGTCAGCTGTGCGGGTGCATCGGGGACAATGGCCGCGATGCAGGGGCGCGGGTCCGAGGTGATGGAGGGCGTGGCCAAAGCGCTTGATCTGGCACCATCGCCGGTTCCCTGGCACACCAGCCGGGACAATATCGTAGAGCTGGCGGGCGTCGCCGGGATGGTCGCGGGCGGTCTGGGCAAGATGGGCATCGACCTGCTGGCGCAGATGCAGACCGAGGTGGCCGAGTTGCGCGCGGGGCCGTCGGGTGGCTCGTCCACAATGCCGCACAAACGCAATCCGGTGGGCCCCGAAACGTTGGTCCAGATGGCACGATTTGCCGGCCCGCTGGTGGGCGCACTGCAGGGCGCCCTGATCCACGAGGCCGAGCGGGATGCGACTGCCTGGGGCCAGGAGTGGCTGGGCCTGCCCCAGCTTTTATGCGCAACCGGCGCGCTGCTTGGCCATGCACAAACCCTGGCCGAGACGCTGGAAGTTGACACATCGGCGATGCGCGCGCCACTGGCGGCCCATCAGGGCGTGATGTTTGCCGAAGCCGCCAGTTTCGCCCTGTCCGCCCGGATGCCCAGACCGGATGCGCAAGCCTTGGTGAAACGCGCCTGCACCACGGCACTGGCCCAATCGCGCCCGCTGCGAGAGGTCCTTGAAGCCGAAGTTGGTGACGCGGCCGACTGGGATACGGTCTTCGATCCGCTCACCCAGGCGGGCGAGGCGCCTAGTATTGCGGACGCCTTTGTCGCGCTTGCCCGGTCCTAGGCGTCTGCCCTAGATATAGCTCAACGGCACAGGCACGCCGGTTTGCGCGGACCGTGTTGCAGCCTCGGCCATGGCCAACGCATCGACACCGTCCGCCAGCGACACAGGGTAGCGACCGTTCCCTTCGACAGCCCGAACGAAGGCGTCCCATTCGGCGGCATACGCGGACATATACCGTTCCAGGAAGAAGTAGGTCGGCTTGGCGCTGACAACACCGTCGTCCGTGGACTTTACCAAGGTGTTTTCCAGCTTGTTCCGGACCTGCAGCAAGCCCTTGGACC
>CAYWND010000467.1:0-2867 GCA_964459085.1 uncultured Oceanibium sp.
CTGGCATCCAGCGCCGAGGTCGGGGCGGCCGACACGAACGCCCCGGCCAGCGCGGCGGTGTCGTTCAGCCCGTCGCCCACCATCAGAACCTTCGCGCCCTCGGCCCCCAGATCCGCCACGATGGCGGCCTTGTCTTGCGGCGTGACGCCTGCGGTCACGTCGTCCACGCCCAGCGCGCGGCCGATGGCCGCCGCCTTGGCGCCGGTGTCGCCGGTCAGGATCCGGACGTGCGCAGGCCCTCGACCGCCTGCGCAGCCCCCGGAACCAGCTCTTCTGCAATCGCGATCTCGGCCGGGTGCGCATCACCCACCCGGAACGCCGGGCCCGCAGCGGCGCCGGTCAGCCGGGCCGAACCCAGGCAGACCCGCTGCCCGTTCCAGCACGCCTCGATCCCCTCGCCTGGCACTTCGTGAATGCCCGTCAGGGGCGCCGGCGTCACGCCATCCAGCGCGGCATCGACCGCCCGCGCCGCCGGATGCCCCGACGATCCCGCCAGCGCCTTCAACACCCGCCGGTGATCCGCCGAGAGTTCCGGCAGTTGCGCCTGTGCCACGCCACGGGTCAGCGTCCCGGTCTTGTCGAACACCACCGTTTCGATCTCGCCCAGCCGCTCCAGCGCCGTGTCGGCCTTGACCAGCAACCCGCGCCGGAACAGCCGCCCCGTGGCCGCCGTTGCCACCGCCGGCACCGCCAGGCCCAGCGCGCAGGGGCAGGTGATGATCAGCACCGCGATCGCGATGTTCAACGCCAGCCGGGCGTCCCCCGTGGTCCCGACCCAGAAAATGAACGCCCCCAGCGCCAGCAGATGCACCAGCGGCGCATAGACCTTGGCCGCCCGGTCCGCCAGCCCGGTATAACGCCCGCGCGCGCCCTCGGCGACGGCCACCAGATCGGCGATCCGCCGCAGGCTGGTGTCGCCGCCGACGCGCACCGCGCGCACCAGCAGCGGCCCGCTCAGGTTGATCTCGCCCGCCGTGATCTCGGCGCCCGGTCCGGCCGCGACCGGATCGCTCTCGCCGGTCAGGAACGACCGGTCCATCAGGCTCTCGCCCTCGACGATCACACCGTCGATCGGCATCCGCGCGCCCGGCGCGAACCACAACCGGTCGCCGATCTGCACGCTTTCGGTCGCGACCTCTGTCCGGTGATCGCCCGCCACCAGCGTCACGCGCGGGATCTCCAGCGCTGTCAACTCGCGCGCGGCAGACCGTGCGGCCATCCGCATCCGATAGTCCAGATACCGCCCGATCAGCAAAAAGAAGGTCAGCGACAGGGCCGCGTCGAAATAGGCATGGTCGCCGCCCTGCGAGGTCTCGTACAGCGACACGACCGAGGCCAGGATGATCGCCAGCGAGATCGGCACATCCATGTTCAACCGTGCGACCCGCAGCGCGCCCCAGGCGCTGACGAAAAACGGCTGCGCCGCGAAAAAGGCCGCGGGCAGGGCGATCGCCGCGGATATCCAGTGGAACAGATCGCGCGTGACGTCGCTTGCGCCCGACCAGACCGCCACCGCCAGCAGCATCACGTTCATCATCGCAAAGCCCGCGACGCCGATCCGTGTCACCAGGCCCCGGCCCACCGGGTCCACACGAGCGCCCAGTGCGGCCTCGTCCAGCTCGTGCGCCTCGTACCCGGCTTGCGCCAGCGCCGCGACCAGGCTGGCCCCCGCCACGCCCGGCTCCGCCTGAACGGCCACCCGTTTCAGGCTCAGATTGACCCGCGCCGCCGACACGCCAGAAAGGGAGGACAGGGCGTGTTCGACGCCGCGGATACAGCCCGCGCAGTGGATATGCGGCAGGACCAACGTGTGCGAGACCGTCTCGGGCACGCTGCCCGCCTGGTCTACCGCCCCGTCCGCCACACCACAGGCTGCGCAGGCATAGGTCATCAGGACACCTTCAGGATCAGGCGCTGGCGCACCGGCGTGCCATCGGGGGCCGTCACCTCGATGCGCAGGTTCCAGTTGCCGGGACCCAGATCGACAGGGGCGACGAAGGCCGCGCCGTCATAGGCAAACTCCGGCACCCGGTCCTCACCCACATGGGTCGCGCGGCCCAGCACCGCGCGGGCAATCTCGGGCCGCACAGGCCCGTCCGCGCCGGTGAAGGCCAGACGCAATTGCCCATCCTCGACCCGCGCGACAATCTCCCATCCCAGCGCCTCTTGCGCGGTGCGGTCGGCCTCGAATTTCTGACTGGCGACATAGCTGTTCCTGGTCTCCAGCCCCGGAAAGGTCGCCACCGCCTGAAAGGCCAGCGTAAGGTTGACCCCGATGATGATCGAGAAGGCCAGGCCAAAGCCTATGGCCACATGCCATCCGGTGATCTCGCGTCCCTGCTTCATTGCGTTCCCTTTCCGTTAAATACCGTGTCCCTGTAGGCCCGCTCGCGCGTCTCAGGATCCTCGACCCAGAACCGGAACGCGGTGGTTTCGCGTCCCGCGGCCGGGTTCTGAGGTCCTGCGGTGACATACGTTCTGACCGTCTCGGTGCTGTCGGCGGGCACGGTGATGATCGCCATCATCCCTTCCTGGCCCTCCAGATCGACGCCCAGCAGCACGTCCCAGGACGTGACCGACACCGCCATCTCGCGCGGCTCGCCGGTCATGTTGCGGATGCGCAGGTTATAGGTGTTTCGCACCGACCCGTCCGACAGGGTGATGAACTGCGGATTGCGGATCGGCTCGACCGTCAGCCCGATGTCCGAGCGGATGAACAAGGCCCACATCAGCCCCACGCCGATTGCCGACCACAACACCGTGTAGATGATCGTGCGCAACCGAAAGACGTGCTGCCACACCGGCTTGGGCGGCTGGCCCGCCCGCTCGCGCCCCTCGTCCGACAGCGCCAGGTAATCGATCAGGCC
>CAYWND010000468.1:0-2861 GCA_964459085.1 uncultured Oceanibium sp.
AAGGTGGATGTGCAATTGGCGGACAAGATGATCCGGTCAGAACATCCACCTTTTCGGCCTGGATCATCTTGTCCGCCAATTGCACGGCGATGTCGGGCTTGCGCTGGTCATCCTCGATCACGACCTCGAGGTTGTCGTTACCGGCTTGCTTGACCGCCAGCATGAAGCCATCGCGCACGTCGATGCCTAGGCCCGCGCCCCCGCCCGACAATGTGGTGATCATGCCAACCTTGACCTTGCCTGCGTGGCCGTCCGCAAGCGCGGCCATCGGCAGGGCGGCCAGTACTGCGGCCAGTGCCGCGGATCTTATGGACATCTTTCAAACTCCCTGAACATCTTGGTCCGTGTGGCCGGTTTTCCGGCCTTGCGACCCGAGAGTTACCCCATGAGACCCAAGTGTTCCACCGCTTCGTCGTCCCCGGTCGCCTCGCGGATCAGAAACTTGGCCAGCATGAAGCTGGCCTCGCTGACCGGGCGATGGCGCGGGATGCCCAGATCATAGCCGTAGCCGGTGACCAGAACCTGGCGGCTGACCTCGATCAACTGCCCGCTATCCAGGAGGGGGCGCAGCATGCCCCGGCTGCCAAGCACGACCCCGTCACCCCTGAGCGCCGCGTCCACCGCCAGCGCGTAGGACGAATAGACCACCGCGGGGCGCGGCGGGGGCAAGGCCGGGGCCTGGCGTTCGAACCAGCCTTGCAGGGTGACCCAGCGGATGTTCACGCGCTGATAGTCCAGAAGCGTCAGTTCGGCCACATCCCGCGGCGCGAGATCGACGGGAGCATCGGTCTGCAGATAGGCGGGGGCTGCGACCGGCACCAGTTCCTCGGCCACCAATCGGGTCAGTGCCCAGTCGGGGTGCTGTCCCTTGGAATAGAGGATGGTCAGATCGTGTTCCGTGCTGGCCAACCGGTCCAGGCTGTCGGTGGTCAACACGCGCACGGACACCTGGGGGGCGATGGCCGCAAAGGCCCGTAAGCGGGGGCTGAGCCAGAGGTGCGAGATCGACGCCGACGCGGCGATCGAAACCTGTCGCTCGGCCTCGTGATCTGTGATCGCGTCCAACTCCTCGCCCAGATAGTCGAGTGCGGCCTGCACCCGGTCGAACAGCCTGCGCCCCTTGGGCGTCAATACCAGCCCCCGGCCCTTGCGCAGAAAAAGATCAAATCCCAGCAACCCTTCGAGTGATTTGATCCGGCGGCTGACGGCAGCCTGGGTGACTGACAGTTCGCGGGCGGCGTCAGTGAAGCTCATATGGCGAGCGGCGGTTTCAAAAACCCGCAATCCTTCCAGCGGGAGCCTGTCGATCATCCTCTCGTCCATAACTTGAAGTAATACTTTATCCCTATTTTTCTGTCTATTTCGAAACTTCAGATCATCCGATAGGCTGGCGCGACGATCACGGAGCGCGACCAATGATCACAAAACTTGCAGGCACCACACCGTTCGAGTTGGGCGAGGGGGCGTTCCAGGGTCTTGCCGACCACGTTGTCGCGCTGGGCCATGGCGGGAACGTTTTGCTGGTGTGCGATCCGTTTTGGGCGGACAGCGAGACATTGAGTGCGATGCTGGATCGCCTGCCCGCACACGTGCTGTTCAGCGACTTTGCGGGCGAGCCAAAGGCCGCGCATATCCGCGAGGCGGCGGCAATTGGCAAAGACGCGGATGCGGCGGTTGTGGTCGGCATTGGCGGTGGCTCGGCGCTGGATATCGCCAAACTTGCGGCGGCCTGCGCACCGCTTGGGCTGAACCCCGAGGATTACGCCTTTGCCAAGGTGCCGTTCCCCACCCGCGGGCTGCCCCTGATCCTGGTGCCAACCACCGCGGGCACCGGATCCGAGGCCAATGGCACATCCGTTTTCTCGGACGCCAGTGGGCGCAAGCTGTGGGCCTATGACGAGGCATTGCGAGCGGATCTGGCCATCCTGGATCCGCGTTTGACCGCCAGCCTGCCAGCGAACCTGACCGCATGGTGCGGCATGGATGCGCTGGTGCATGCATTCGAAGCCTCGACCAGCCGCTGGACCAATCCGGTGGCGCAGCTTTATTCGCACCATGCGCTTCGGCTGGTCACAGGCGCGCTGGAGCGGGCGGTCAGCAGTCCGCAGGACATGGAAGCCCGGGCCGAGATGCTGTTGGGATCCTTCTATGCGGGTTTCGCCATCGACAATTGTGGAACGGCTGTTGCCCATAACATCAGCCACTCGCTTGCGACACTGGGGCCGGTACACCATGGGCTGGCAACAGCGCTGGGGTTCGAGGCCTCGCTGCCCTTTGTCGTGTCGTCCGGGACCGCGGATGTCGAGGCAGCGGCGCGGGCCTGCGGCGTGAACGCAGCAAGGAACCTGCCGGATCGGATCACCAAGCTGATGGACGCCATCGGAATCGAGCGGCGGTTGCCGGACACATTTGGCGGCGCGGATGGTGCGCGGCTGTCCGAGATCATGAAGATGCCCGAGAACGCGTCGATGAGGGGGTCCACGGTGCCCGAGTTGACAGATACGGACGTGGACAGGATCGCG
Source organism: uncultured Oceanibium sp. (assembly GCA_964459085.1). Taxonomy (GTDB): domain Bacteria; phylum Pseudomonadota; class Alphaproteobacteria; order Rhodobacterales; family Rhodobacteraceae; genus Halovulum. Next base: position 2,523 of record CAYWND010000468.1, read on the forward strand.
CGCGACGTGATGGCGCTGGCCTGATCGGCCTGACCGAGCGGCCCTCAGCCGGGCGGTATCTCTCCCATATCCTTGGGCACCTGATAACCGCGCTGGACTGCAGGCCGCGCCAGCAGCGCGCGATACCAGCGGCGGACATTCGGGAACTGGGTCAGATCGACGGTCTGCCATTCATAGCGCGACACCCAGGGCCAGATCGCCATATCCGCAATCGAATAGTCGCCAGCGACATGATCACGACCCTGCAGGCGGCGATCAAGGACACCATAGAGGCGCAGCGCCTCGTCCCTGTACCTGCTTTCGGCATAGTCCGACTTGCCGGAATTGTATTTCAGAAAG
>CAYWND010000469.1:0-2854 GCA_964459085.1 uncultured Oceanibium sp.
AGTGCCTCGCGATCCGCAACCGGGATCTGGTAATAGGCGGGGTGGATTTCCGAGAATGCCAGGAACCCGTGACGGTTGCCGCCGTAATCGACAAAGGCCGCCTGCAGCGACGGTTCTACGCGGGTAACCTTGGCAAGATAGATGTTTCCGGCAAGCTGACGCTTGTTCAGAGATTCGAAATCGAAGTCTTCGACCTTGTTTCCGTCGACCACCACGACCCGCGTCTCTTCGGGGTGGGTGGCATCGATAAGCATTTTCTTTGGCATGTGATCTTTCGGGACACCGCACGACTGTCCGGTCGCCATGGGCGTCCGGAACTGGGGGTGTCGCTGGTATGGGCGGGGGCACGCGCGGGTGAAACGCAAGGCGCAGGGCCGGGTGGGGCCGCTCGCTCTTTGCTCAATATCCCAATCTCGCGTGTCATCGCGGTTATCGTTCTCCGGCACCCGATGCGTTGCCGGGGCCTATCTTTCGTATCCCGGCATGGCCGGGTATCCAATTGGCGCTAAAGCGCCTGTCGCTCAACAGCGTCTGCTGCGGGTATCCGATCCGGAGCAATTGACGGTTTCTGCGACGAAACCAAATAGGGCGACATTAGGCCGCCTTGGCGGAATGTAGGGATTTCAACGTGCAAGTACAATCGCTTTTTCAACGGGCGGATGGTGCCATGCCGCCGCTTGCATACCTTTGCCGGTGAAACCAACTGAAATAAAGCCTGCATTGAAGCGACAGCGCGTAACCATTACAATCGGAGCGGGCAGTACCAGCACACCAGAAAAACCATGCGCGCGATCCTGAATTTCTTTGGCTTTTTGTTTACCTGGGGCACCTTGGGGCTGTTCATGGCTGCAGGCGGCCTGGCGGGGGTCTTTTGGCTGTATGGCCGCGATCTGCCGGACCACGAACAACTGGCGCGGTACGAGCCCGCAACGCTGAGCCGGATTTATTCGGGGCGCGGGCTGATCATGGACGAGTTCGCCCGTGAACGTCGGATTTTCACGCCGATCGACGAAATTCCGGAAATGGTCAAACAGGCGTTTATCAGCGCCGAGGACAAGAACTTTTATACCCACGCCGGGTACGACCCGGTGGGTATCGCCAAGGCGCTGTTCGATGCTGCCCAGGGCGCGCGCCTGAGAGGGGCGTCTACGATCACGCAGCAGGTGATGAAGAACTTCCTGCTGTCCGGCGACCGGTCCGCGGTTCGCAAGATCAAGGAGATCATCCTGGCCGTGCGCTTGGAAAACACGCTGACCAAGGATCAGATCCTCGAGCTTTATCTGAACGAGATCTTCCTCGGTCAGAACTCGTATGGCGTCACCGCCGCCGCCCAGACGTATTTCGGGAAAACCCTGGAGGAAATGACACCGGCCGAGGCCGCGTACCTGGCCGCGATGCCCAAGGCGCCATCCCGTTACCATCCGGTACGCGAGAAGGCCCGCGCGCTGGATCGGCGCAACTTTGTGCTGCGCGAGATGTGGGAAAATGGCTTCATCACCGAGGAGGCCTATCAATCCAGCCTTGCCGAAAACCTGCTGACTGTGCAGTCCGGCGACTTGCCATCCGCCCGAGATGCGATGCCCCCGCGCGATTACTTTACCGACGAGATCCGTCGCCAGCTTTCTGCCCGACTGGATGGCGGCGAAGACGAGCTGTTTTCGGGCGGTTTGACCGTGCGGGCAACTGTTGATCCCGAATTGCAGGATGCGGCGGCCGAGGCGTTGCGGGCCGGGCTGGAAAAGTATGACCGCTCACGCGGCGTTTATCTGGGTCCCCAAGCCCTGATCGATGGCGCGATCCTGGACGATGGCGAGCAAGCCTGGCGCAAAGCCCTCGCCGACACGCGTGTGCCTCGGGACATCGTGGGCTGGATCCCGGCCGTGATCCTGGAGGTGGGCGAGCGGTCGGCGCGCATCGGCATCGAGGGCGTCGATGATGACGAAGACGGTCATTTTGTGACGCTGAATGATGCGGATTGGGTCAGCACCATTCGATACGAGGATCGGGACGGCCGCAAACGTGGCATTGGCAGCCTTTATCAGCGTGGCGACGTCATTCTGGTGACTGCGATCCTGGCAGACGGCGCATTTCAACGCTGGTCGATGCGCCAGATCCCCGAGGTCCAGGGCGGGTTCATGGCCATGGACACCCAGACGGGGCGTGTGCTGGCGATGCAGGGCGGGTTCTCGTATCAGCACTCGGTCTTTAACAGGGCAACCCAGGCCACGCGGCAGCCCGGATCCAGCTTTAAACCGTTTGTCTACGCGGCGGCGCTGGACAACGGTTACACACCTGCGTCCATTGTTGTCGATGCGCCGGTCGAGGTCGAAACCGGTGCCGGGATCTGGCGGCCGACCAACTCGTCGAACAAGTTTTATGGCCCGACGCCACTGAGAACCGGGATCGAGCAATCGCGGAACCTGATGACGGTGCGTATTGCGCAGGACATCGGGATGGATCGCGTATCCTGGTATGCCGAGCGGTTCGGTGTCTATGCGGACATGCCCGAATTGTTGAGCTATTCGCTGGGCGCGGGCGAGACGACGCTTTTCAAGATGGTCGCAGCCTATGCGATGTTCGGCAACGGGGGCCGCCGGGTGGAACCCACGCTGGTGGACAGGGTGCAGGACCGCTATGGCCGGACGATTTATCGCCATGACCAGCGCGCGTGCCGGGGATGCCGTGCGGATGGCGATAACATTGATCTGCCGCTGATCTGGAATGATGCGGAACAGGTGATAGATCCGGTGACAGCCTTTCAGCTCAGCTCGATGATGCAAGGTGTCGTGGCGCGCGGAACCGCGGCATCAACTGTCGGATCGCCGCTGAACTACGTGCCGATCGCCGGCAAGAC
>CAYWND010000470.1:0-2842 GCA_964459085.1 uncultured Oceanibium sp.
CGTGGTAGTAGTCTTCGCGGAAGACGAACATCACCACGTCCGCGTCCTGCTCGATCGAGCCCGATTCGCGCAGGTCGGACAGTTGCGGTCGCTTGTCGTCGCGGGCCTCGACCTGGCGCGACAACTGGCTGAGCGCGACTACGGGGATGTCCAGTTCCTTGGCGATTGCCTTCAGGCCTTGGGTAATCTCGCTGACCTCGTTGACCCGATTGTCCTTGGCAGTGGCCGCGCGGGCCAGTTGCAGGTAGTCCACCATCAGCACGTCCAGCCCGTGCTGTCGTTTCAGGCGCCGGGCGCGGGCGGCGATCTGGCTGATCGCCAGTGCCGGGGTGTCATCGATATAGAGAGGAGCGGATTCCAGCGCCTTTGCCGCCTCGACAAAGCGACGAAACTCGTCTTCGGTCATGTCCCCACGGCGGATGCGTTCAGACGACACTTCGGCCGCCTCGGACAGGATGCGGGCGGCAAGCTGTTCGGCCGACATCTCGAGCGAGAAGAAGCCGACGACACCGCCCTCGATGGTGCCCTCGGACCCGTCCGGCCGCTTGCCGGTCTTGTGGGCGCGCGCAATGTTGAAGGCGATGTTGGTCGCAAGCGAGGTTTTTCCCATCGAGGGACGGCCTGCCAGGATCAGCAGGTCCGAATCGTGCAGACCGCCAAGTTTCTTGTCCATGTCGATCAGCCCGGTCGAGACACCCGCCAGGCCACCGTCACGCTGATAGGCCGCGTTTGCAACATTAACAGCGTCCGTTACGGCCTTGAGAAAGCTTTGAAAACCGGACTCTGTGCGGCCTTTTTCGCCGAGCTGATAGAGCCGTTGCTCGGCTTCGACGATCTGCTCGGATGGCTCGCTTTCAACCGAAACGTCCCCCGCCTTGCTGGAGATCTCGGCCCCGATATCGATCAGGTTCCGGCGTACCGACAACTCGGCGATCAGCTGGGCATAGTCGCGTGCCGCATAGGCCGATGCGGCGGCACCGGCCAGTCGAACCAGATAGGCCGGGCCGCCCAACTCTTTCAGCCCCTCGTCCTCTTCGAGAAACGCCTTGAGCGTAACCGGCGAGGCCAGCGCGCCCTTGGCGATGCGGGTCACGGCCGTTTCGAAGATGCGGGCATGCACAGGATCATAGAAGTCCGAATCAGACACCGTAGCGGACACGCGGTCATAGACTTCGTTGTTCACCAAAAGGGCGCCCAGAAGTGCTTGTTCCGCCTCGATATTGTGCGGTTGCGCCTGAACTTGCTGCTCTATGCCCGTATTGCCGTCTGCCATCCTGTCCCCGTTGTCTTGCCCAGGCGGGGTTCCCTACCATAGTGACATACTATCCCCGGCATGTGAAAGTCGTGGATAAGTCGAGTTTCCGTTCGGCGCCGACTTGTAGGCTGACAGATCGTGGGGTTCGTACGTATGCAAACCGGTAGACGGGGCTTTCTGGGCGGTGTCGGCGCGACATTGATTGCGTCGCGCCCGGTGCAAGCCGATGTTGTTGATTCCGTTGTGCGTGCCGCAAACGCATCTGTCCAGATCGCGCCTGCTGCCTACGACCCAACGGAGGTTTGGGCCTATGACGGGTCGATCCCCGGGCCAGGGCTGCGGGTCAAGCAGGGCACGCGGATCAGGCGGCGGTTCGAGAACCGGCTGGACGTTCCATCATCAATTCACTGGCATGGCATACGCATCGAAAACAGGATGGATGGCGTAGCCGGGCTGACCCAGGCCCCTGTGCCGCCTGGTGGGGATTTCGACTATGACTTTGTGGTGCCGGATGCTGGCACGTACTGGTATCACCCCCACGCCTCGACGCTGGAACAATTGGGCCGGGGCCTAAGCGCACCGTTGATCGTCGAAGAGGCGGATGGCGGCCCTGACATCGACGCTGACGAGGTTCTGGTTATCAACGACTGGCGGCTGGATCAGGATGCGCGGATCCTGGATGATTTCGGGAATCTGCGGGATGCATCTCATGCCGGCCGCATTGGCAACTATGTCACCGTAAACGGCTCGGGCGAATACACATTCGGGGTGGCGCGCGGCGACCGGCTGCGGCTGAGACTGATCAATGCTTGCACCGGACGCATTCTGACGGTCGGCGCTCAGGGCCTGGACGGTTGGGTCGTGGCGCTTGACGGCATGCCGCTGGACAGCCCCGAGCCACTTGACCGGATCGTGCTGGCGCCTGCGCAACGCGCTGATCTGCTGGTCGATGTCACTGCAGCCGCTGGCGAAGATGCGTTCCTGATCAGTTTCGAGCGCAGCGGAGGCTACGCGCTGGCCGTCATGCCTGTTGCGGCAGGAACGCGCGCTGCGCGGCCGGATCCGGCACCGCCATTGTCGCCTAATGACATTCTGCCGCTGGGGGATCTAGCGGATGCCCTGTTGGCGCCGATGCGCATTACGGGCGGCGCTATGGGAGGTATGGCTGCGGCGGAGGTGCCGGGCGAGGGGCGACTGTCGCCGCGTGCCTTGGCGGATCGCGGTCTGGTTTGGGCCCTGAATGATGTGGCGGGGATGCCTGAACAGCCGCTGGCCCGTGTCGCCCGAGGCGCAAAGGTCCGTATCCCCCTGGCAAACGAGACCTCTTGGCCGCACGGAATGCATTTGCACGGACACCATTTCCGCGAGGTCCTGCCAACAGGCTATGGGCCGTGGCGGGACACGATAATGTTGCAACCGCAATCCATGACCGAGATTGCCTTTGTCGCGGACAATCCGGGCAAGTGGATGTTTCACTGTCACATGCTGGCGCACCAGGCGTCGGGGATGATGACCTGGATAGAGGTGACCGCCTAGCCCGTTCCCACTACGCGAGAAAACAAAAGGCCCGCCAGTTCGGCGGGCCAG
>CAYWND010000471.1:0-2827 GCA_964459085.1 uncultured Oceanibium sp.
TTGCCGCGGTTGATCGCCTCGGTCAGCTTTGCGCGGAAGATCCCGCCGGTGTTGAAGTCGAAGCTGACCAGCGCGTCGAATTGGTGCTGCTTGAGCGCAACCTTGATCGCTGTGCCGACCCGCTCTTCGTATCGATCGAGATCCGCATCGAACTGGCGCAGTTTGTCCAGGAGCGCTGACCGGACCTGGTCCTTTGACCAACGTCGGGTGTCGACCTTCGCCATCTTCGCCGGATTGGCGCCGCCGGCCGCTGCGGTGTGCCCTACCCCATCAGTCCAGACGCCCACGCTGTCGAGGTAGGGGCCGAGCACGATGCCTTCATGCTCGGCAAGTTCAAGGACACCCGGGGGGGATATCTTCATCCCACAATTCCCATGATCACCGAGCCAACGATGACCAGCCCAACGAAAGCGACGAACGCCTTCTCTTTGGTCGAGCGCTTATTCCACCAGTCCATGGTCAGTCTCCTTTCTGGTATGTGAAATCTGCTGTGCGGGAGACCGTGACGATCGAGCCGTCCGTCTCCTGGTATTCCCAAGACGCTCTCGCGCGGTACGTCTCGCCCTCGGCAAGGCGGGCCTCGCAATCTCCACCGACCCAGATGTCGATCGCCATGGCGACCGGGCCGTCAGCCCCATAGGGCGCGGTCCCTGATCCGCCTGGACAGATGATCTGCTCCATGGCGCCGCGCACGAGGACCATCTCGGCCGACCAATCGGCGCTGATACCGGGAGGAATACCGATGACCTCCTGCACCATCTTCCCTTCGACAAAATCAAGGGACACCGCGCGCAGGGATCGCAGCGGGGTATCGAGGACGATCGAGGATGTGGAGAAGATCGAGGCGATCGCCAGCGTCATGAAGATGATCAACGCTGTGCGGGCCCAGTTGATAGCGAAATACTCACGTTTCATCTTTGCGCTCCAGGTCTTCCTTGCGGCGCTTCCACGCCGAGCTGATGATCTCGACAACAACCATCCCACCGACGCCCATGAGGAAGCCGCCCAGGCGCTCCTGCTGATCGGGAGCGAGCGAGATGACACCGAAAACCGGCTCCAACATCTTGGAGGCGAAGGGGCCGAGATAGACCGCGAGGATCGCCCCGATGAAGACATCGGAAAGAAGCCTGCGGATTGTGCGGTTCTCCCCCGAAAGCGTCCTTACAACGCCGCCACATGCACCAGCGATGATCGCCGGGACATGCTGGATGAGCCATTCAGGTATGTTCATGCGGGTCTTCCTTTGCGGATGTTCTTCGCTAAGCGGGTTGCAGGACGATCACATCGCCCACGATATTGAAGTTCTGGCCGTATGCGGCCTCCAGGCTGAAGGACGATCCGTCGGTGACGGGCGCGTATGCGAACGCTCCGCCGGTCACACCGGATTGCAGGTTGGTCAGGTCACCCGACAGGACAATCGTTTGGCTGGCCTCGGTCGAGCGATGGAGAGAAACGACCGCGCCGCCCAGTACCGTGCCGACGTTCTCCCAGCGGTAGGTGTTGTTACCCGTTGAGGTTTGAATGGTATCGACGCTGACGGGGGTCGTGTCGATCGACACCGGGCTTTCGAAAACGCTGGCCTGGTTTCGAGCGCTGGCAGCAGCGTTCATCACGATGTCCGTCGCGGTTACACCGCCCGGAACTTCCAAGTAGTGCAGGCTGCGCCATTCGTCGCCGCTGGCAGCCTCATGGACGGGGTTTGATGCGATACCGTCTACGGTGAAGCCGTGAACCGGTGTTGCGTCGGTTCTGGTGACAAAGGAGACCAGAAGCCTCTTGCCCCCAAGAGCGGATCCGATTGGGATCGTGCGGTCGTCTCCGGGGATATCGCCGGTAAAGAGCGGCGTCAGAACCGGGGCGGTGACGCTGACCGGATCGCTGTAGGCCCAAGCGGACGTGCCGTCGCTGTTGGTCTTGCGAATGGCAGAGCGGACGAAGCGGCCCTCGTCCGAGACTTGCGTGGTGTAGTCGATCGCATCCGCATCTGGGATGTCCGACCAGCCGGTAAGGCCATTAGCCGACTCCTGCCACTTGTAGCTGGTGCCGGTGACAGGATTGTGCGCCTCCCAGGTGCCCTCAGCGCCTGAGAGAAGCTGGCCGCTCGGCAGAAATTTGCTCGGCGTGAAGGACGGCACCCGGAAATTGATCGGGGGCTGGTTGAACGCCGCGAGATCCGGCACATCGATGTTCGTGCTGTAGCGCTGCAAGAACCCGGTGCTGAGAGGATCGAACACCGCGCTGCCGTTGTAGTTCTCGGCGAAGCGATCATCCATCCAGGGGCCGGGACCGTTCACGTTCTTCATCCGAATCTGAACCTTGATCCGCTCGCCACGGGGCACGCCGGTCAGTTGGTAGGGCAGCGTGATGTCATCGATCTGCTTCCAGTCCATGTTCTCGATAAGGTCAGGCTCGTTGGCGTCTGCTGCCGACAGAGCGTTCCCCGCATAGCAGGTCCAGCGCAGATCGTAGCCGGTGATCGCCGCGTCCTTGTTCTGGGGGCAGCGGAAATCGTTGATGTTGAAGTTTACGTCCAGATGGCCGCTCGATCCGTCATGCGTGACCTGGGGACGCGGCAACGCCTCGGGGATCAACTGGCTGACATAGTTCGGACGCGTGCAGGCATCGCGCATCGTCTTGAAGTTCTGGACCGTCGCGGTCGTCGGGTTGATCGACCACCAGTTGCCCGTGAAATGCCCATTGGTGCCGGTGTTATCCGACGATGCATCCCAGACACCATCGATCTGGTCCCCAAAACGAATTGCGAGATAGCGATCGGCAAAGTCGAAATAGGCCGGGTTGTAGTAGGTGGCGGTCGGATCGGCCAGCA
>CAYWND010000472.1:0-2823 GCA_964459085.1 uncultured Oceanibium sp.
AACGAACTGGCGCAGATCGCCGGCCGGGCGGGGCGGTTCACCAATGATGGCACCTTTGGCGTCACGGGCGAGGCGCAGCCGTTTGACGAGATGGTGGTCGATGCCATCGAGAACCACCGCTTCACCCCGCTCAAGCGCCTGGAATGGCGCAACGCGCGGCTGGAATTCGGCACGCCCGACGCGCTGATCGCCTCGCTGGAGGAAAGCCCCGGACATGACGAGCTGTCGCGGGCGCGCGAGGCTGACGATCTGGCCACGCTCAGGGTGCTGTGGGCCATGCCGGACATGCATGACAAGGTGCGCGGCGGGCCGGATGTGCGGCTGCTGTGGGATGTCTGCCAGTTGCCGGATTTCCGCAAGGTCAGCCCGGCCGAACACGCCAGCCTGTGCCAGCGGCTGTTCGAGTTTCTGCACGATGGCGGCGTGATCCCCGACGACTGGCTGGCGCGTCAGGTCGGGCGGATCGACAAGGTGCAGGGCGACATCGACGCGCTGTCGCGCCGCCTGGCCTTTATCCGGACCTGGACCTACGTCGCGCAACGCCGCGGCTGGGTCGAGAATACTAACCATTGGCGCGACGAAACCCGTGCTGTAGAAGACCGGTTGTCAGATGCGCTGCACGCGGCGCTGACCCAGCGATTTGTCGACCGGCGCACCAGTGTCCTGATGCGCCGGTTGAAGCAGAAGGAGAGCCTTGTGGCCGAAGTGAACGAATTGGGCGAGGTCCGGGTCGAGGACCAGTTCGTGGGCAAGTTGGAAGGGTTCCGGTTCCAGTTGGACCCGACCGCCAGCGGCGACGAGGCCAAGACCCTGCGTACGGCCGCGATGGCGGCGCTGACGCCTGCGTTCACTCTGCGATCGGACAAGTTCTACAATGCCCCGGACACAGAAATTGACGTCACCGAACAGGGCGGCCTGATGTGGGGCGAGTTTGCAGTTGGCAAACTGGTCGCAGGCGCCGAGGCGCTGAAGCCGCAGATCGACGTCTTTGTCGATGACGAGGCGGGCTCGGACGTGGCCGAAAAGGTGCGCCGCCGCCTGGGCCACTGGCTAGACCGCAAACTCGCGGCCCTGTTCGAGCCGCTTATTGCGCTGCGCGATGACGAGGCGTTGGCGGGCATGGCGCGCGGCGTCGGCTTTCGCCTGGTCGAGGGGTTGGGCGTGGTGCCCCGGTCCGAGATTGCGGCGGATGTGAAGGGCCTGGATCAGGATCAGCGCGGCCTGCTGCGCAAGCACGGCGTGCGGTTCGGCCAGTTTACTGTGTTTCTGCCGGTGCTGCTGAAACCCGCCGCGACCCGGATGCGGCTGGTCCTGTGGGGCTTGTCTGATGGTCTGGACGAATTCCCCTCGGCCCCGCCGCCTGGGTTGGTGACCGTGCCAGCGGTCGAGAATGCGCCGCGCGGATACTATGCCCGCGCGGGCTATCGCCTGTGTGGTGCGCGGGCGATCCGGATCGACATGCTGGAACGCCTGGCCGACATGATCCGTGGCCAGGATACGCGCGCGGGGTTCGAGGCCTCGGCCGACATGCTGTCGATCACCGGCCTGACGCTGGAACAGTTCGCCGACCTGATGCAGGGGCTGGGCTACAAGGCCGACCGGGGCGAGCGCGAAAAGGTACGTCCTGCGCCCGAGGCCTCCGAGGCCGCCGCAACCCCGGAGGCGTCAGCCGATCCAGCGGCACCCGCCGACCCCGCACCGCAGCCGGAGGCCGCCCCGGAAACGGAAGTCCCCGAGGCCACAGCACCTGACGTGCCAGCCCCGGCCGAGACAGAGGCGACGCCAGACCCCGAGACTGAGGCCGCGCCCGACACGCCTGCGCCCGAGGCTGCAATGGCCGACGACGCCACGGCCACGACCGGGCAGGGCGACACGCCCGCCGAAGGTCCCGAGGTCGAGGTATTCTATACCTTCACCTGGGCCCCACGCCGCCGCCCTGGTGGCGACCGGCAGGGCAAGGGGCAGAAACAGGGCGGCCGTCCGCCCAAGGGTCGCAAGCCCGGCAAGAAGGGCGACAGCGGTCCGCGCAATTTCTCGTCCCGGCCCGCCAAGGCCGACAAGCCGGTCGATCCCGACAATCCCTTTGCCGCGCTGATGGCGCTGAAGGACAAGGGATAGCCGCCCGGTGAGCGATCCCACATCCGGCATCCGCCTGGACAAGTGGCTGTGGCACGCGCGGTTCTTCAAGACCCGCTCGCTGGCCGCGCGCGTGGTGACCGGCGGGCATGTGCGAGTGAACGGGACGCGGGTGTCGAAACCCGCGGCGGTGGTCCGACCCGGCGACGCGCTGACCTTTCCGCAGGGCAATCGCATTCGCGTCGTGGTCGTCCTGGCCCCCGGGCAAAGGCGTGGCCCCGCGCCCGAGGCGCAAGCGCTCTATCAGGATCGCACCCCCGAACCGACGCCCACCCCGCCCTCGGCCCGGATCACGCCGGGCGAAAAGCCCGACAAACGCGCGCGCCGAGCTCACGACCGTCTGCGGCGGTTCACCCCTTGAACTTGGCCCGCCTTGCAGGCATCTAGTCAGACAAGAGAGAACCGCGGACCGATCCCATGACCTATGTCGTCACCGACAACTGCATCAACTGCAAGTACACCGACTGCGTCGAGGTCTGCCCCGTAGACTGTTTCTACGAGGGCGAGAACATGCTGGTGATCCACCCCGACGAATGCATCGACTGCGGCGTGTGCGAACCGGAATGCCCCGCCGACGCGATCCGGCCCGACACCGAACCGGAGATGGAGAAGTGGGTCGAGTTCAATCGGAAGTATTCCGAGATGTGGCCGGTCATCATCACCAAGGCCGACCCGCTTCCCAATGAC
>CAYWND010000473.1:0-2817 GCA_964459085.1 uncultured Oceanibium sp.
CCCTCGTCGCGCGCCCGTTTCAGTCCCTCGGCATCCGTCAGCGCAACCGCTGCACCCATACGCTGCGCATACTGGATGAACTCGGCCCCGTGCATCCGCGTCCCCGGCAGGGCAAAGAACATATGGCCGGGCAGAACGTCGCGGCTGTCCACGGACAGCCCCGTGATCGCCAGCGGCCCGGACCAGTCGCCGTAGCGCGTGGCGCCGTTCAGCACACCCAGCCCTTCCAGCGATCCGGTCATGTTGGCTCCGTTCTTGGTTTCTGGCCTTGGTTTCTGGCCTCAGTTCCTGGCGGTCTCTGTATGCTTCGGGCGCATGTTCATCAATGGGGCAATCCGGCGTATGATCTCGGCCGCGACCGGTGCCGCGGTCCATCCGGCAGTCCGCCGTGGTTTCTTGCCGGACCGATCCTCGGGCTCGTCCAGGCTGACGGTCAGGACGTATTCCGGCGCTTCGGCCGGAAAGACCGCGGCAAAGGTCGCAATCACCTTGTCCTCGTGATAGCCGCCAGTGGCCTTGGGCTTGTCTGCGGTCCCCGTCTTGCCGCCCACACGGTATCCTGGCACATCCGCAAGGCTGGCCGTGCCCTTGGGATCGGCCACGACGGCCCGCAGCATCTCGCGCAATTGCGCACTGGTCCGTTCCGAGATCACACGGTCCGCTTCGGTCGGCCGATCCGAATTGCGCAGCAGGCTGGGCGACACCTTCAGCCCCCCGTTGACCATTGTGGCGTAGGCCGCGGCCAAATGCAGCGGCGTCGCCGCGATGCCGTGACCATAGCTGATCGTCATGGCCGAGATCTCGGACCAGTTCGCAGGCAGCAGGGGCTTGGACCTACCGGCCTCGGGCAGCGACACCGGCACCGCCGTCAGCAGCCCCAGGCGATCCAGAAACGCCCGCTGCCGATCCGCGCCGATATCCATCGCAATCCGCGCCGTCCCGATGTTCGAGGATTTCACGATCACATCGCGCAACGACAGGCGCGGGCCGTAGTCGTGAAAATCCCGGATCTTGAACCGGCCCCAGGTCAGCGGACCCTTGGTGTCGTACATCGTCGCCGGGTTGGCGATCCCCAGCTCCAGCGCCTGCGCGGCGGCAAATATCTTGAAGGTCGAACCCAGCTCGTACACCCCCTGCGCCGCCCGGTTAAAGATCGGGCTGTCGGACGGGTCGCCCGACACCGGCGGTGCAGGCCGCTGGTTGGGATCGAAATCCGGCAGGCTGACCATGGCCACGATCTGGCCGGTATCGGCCTCCATCAACACGGCTGCGGCACCCTTGGCGTTCATCAGTTGCATCCCGCCTTCGAGCACCCGCTCGACCGCGGCCTGCACGCCTAGATCCAGGGACAATTGCAACGGCTGCCCGCCATTGCCTGGGTCACGCAGAAACGCGTCATGGGCCAGTTCCAGCCCGGCCTTGCCGATCACCTCGGCCGCATGGACCCCCTCGCGCCCGAACCCGTAACCGCCCAGCACATGGCTGGCCAATCGGCCGTTGGGATAAAGGCGCAGCTCGCGCGGTCCGAACTGCAGACCAGGTTCGCCCAGGTCGTGGACAAGCTGCTGCTGCTCGGGGCTGAGCGAGCGTTTGATCCACAGGAACTTGCGGGACCCGGAAAAGTGGCGCAGCAGATCGGCCTCGTCCAGATCGGGGAAAATGCGGGCCAGACCGGCAGCGGCGGCGGGGCGGTCGACCATCTGATGCGGCTGCGCATAAAGCGAGGCCGTCAGCAGGTTTTTGGCCAGGATATTCCCGTTGCGATCAACGATATCCGCGCGCTGCGCAACGATATCGGACCCAGCACGGGCCGATTTCGGCTCGGCCGGTTCGGTCGCGGCCAGAACCGACATGCGCACGGCCACGGTCCCGAAGGCCAAGAGGAACGTCGCCGCCAGCAGCATCAGCCGCGTTTCCGCCCGCTGGCGTTCTGCCCGGTGGCGCTCGCGGGTTCGCGCGGCACGCTCCTCGGCCTCGATCAGATCCGGATCTTCGCCCTGAGCGCGCGCCTCAAGGACGCGGGCAAGGGGGCGCAGCGGGCGGCGGGTCATTCCTCGTCCGCCGCGATCAGCGCAGCATCGACCGAGTCGGCCACCGCCTCGGCCACCAGCTTGTCATAGCCGCCGCGCGGTTCGGGGACCGCTTCCAGTTCGATGAAGTGCTCGGCCGTCATCGGCATCAGGCCCAGCTGCTGAAAATGCGCCTCGGCCAGCTTGCGCAGCCGGTCGGGCCGGTTCAGATAGGCCCATTCGGCGTTCAGGACGCTGATTGCCTCGCGTTCGCGGGCAATCGTAATCCGCAGATCATCAACCCGCCGGACCGCCTCCTGCGTGTCATAGTTGACCTGGTAGGCCCAAAAGGCAAACCCGACCAGCAGGGTCGACGCCGAAAGGTAGAGTATTGTTTTCAATGTCTTACCTCCTTCATGCGGTCCAGCCTCGGCAGTCCCAGGCCATCCAGTTCGACCTCGCCTGCGGGCGCATCCGTGCGCCGCGCCATACGCAGCTTCGCCGACCGCGCGCGCGGGTTCCCGGCCAGTTCGGCCTCGGTCGGGGCAATCGCCTTGCGGGTCGCCCTGGTGAATGTCTCGGGCGCCTGCGCCATGTCTTCGGGTTGGTGGCGCGATCCCCGCGCCTGCCCGCCGCTGCGCAGCTTCATGAACTTCTTCACGATCCGATCTTCCAACGAATGGAACGTCACGACCGCCAGGACACCGCCCGGTTGCAGGATGCGCTCGGCGGCGAACAACCCCCGCGCCAACGCACCCAATTCGTCATTGACCGCGATGCGCAGCGCTTGGAAACTTCGGGTCGCGGG
>CAYWND010000474.1:0-2811 GCA_964459085.1 uncultured Oceanibium sp.
GACACGGAAACATTCAAGTGCCTGGGGCACGCCGCAATAGATGCCGATCACATGGATGATGGCGCGGATCTCGTCGCGGGTCACACCGTTTGTGATCGCACCACGGCAGTGGATTTCCCATTCGGTCATCTTGCCGAGCGCACCGATCATCGAGAGGTTCATCATCGACCGGGTCTTGGCGTCGATTGTGTCATCCCCCCAGCCGAAGCCCCAGCACCAGGCGGTCATCGCCTCTTGAAAGGGGCGATTGAAATCGTCCGCCGCGGCGAGGTTCTTTTCGACATACTCCGCGCCAAGCGTGGCCTTGCGGCGCTCGAGGCCGGTCTCGAACATGTTGTCCATCTGGATCTCCGGGGTTTGAGCCTGGCTAGCGCAGGCGATGCTGGTAGAGGTGATCGTAATGCGGCTTCATCCGGTCGTGAACCTCGCGGACGCGCATGGGCGCGTCCATTATGTCGATATAGCGGCGCGGTTGCGCCTTGAGGCCATCGGATTGGCGCAGGTTGGCGTGGAAGGCGCCGCCGTCCCACCAACTGACCTCGTCCCTGGGGCCTGGGTCCCAGGACAAGGCCTCGGGAATG
Organism: uncultured Oceanibium sp.; assembly: GCA_964459085.1. Taxonomy (GTDB): domain Bacteria; phylum Pseudomonadota; class Alphaproteobacteria; order Rhodobacterales; family Rhodobacteraceae; genus Halovulum. Next base: position 582 of record CAYWND010000474.1, read on the forward strand.
AACGGAATATTGAGGGACTCGCACCAGCGCCGTGTCATGGTTGCTGGATCGGCTAGCAGATCGTCGCTGTCGAGGACCGGCGGCGGGGTGCCTGTGGCTGCGGTCAGGCGATCGAAGAGCGCGCGTTGTTCGGGAAAGCCGACCTCGGCCTCGTGAAAATCCGGCCATTTCGCATGCAGCGAGGTGATGGTCTTGGCCGGGTCGCGGATCAGAAAGGCGTGAGTGAAGAGGTCCAGGAAATCATCGCTCCAGATCGTCGTGACATAGTGGGCGAAGTCCTTGATGAAGACCGGCCCACGTTCGGCGCGGGCCTTCAGATCGGCCAGAACACTGTCGAGGGTCAGACCGGGGGTGCGCAGGCTGTCGGGTGTTGCACGCGGCCACAGTGGCGCCTCGCCCTGATACCAAGCCTCGCCAAAGGGCTCGTGCAGGCAGTCGAAATCGCCGCGCTGGCGCATCATCCATTCAAAGGCGGTTGAGGTCGAACGGGGGACGGCCCACAGGGCGAGGATCCTGTGCATGCTAAAGCCGGGAGAGCAGGCGACCCTGCGCGGTCACGGGTTTCTGGCCAAGGGTCTTGAAGATGCGCCAGTAAAGCGCGGTGTCATGCGCAACCAAAGGTTTGCCCAGCATCTGTTCGAGTGACACCTCGAGCGAGACAAAGCGTTGCGGAATGCCGTCCGCCCGGCGGAAGTTGCACATGCCAAGGCCGATATAGGCATCCGCGTCTGGGGCCTGTTCGGCCACATAAGCCATCGACCGTTCGGCCAACTCGCCATCGAAGATCCAGCGCCGGGCATTGACCGCCTCTTGGTCCGGAAACCAGCCTTGATCGACGAAATTGCCGACGTAGAGCACGTCGAACCCGGCCTCCTTCAGGAACGCCGCGGTGCCACGCCACCAGTCAGGCCAATGGTAGACCGCGTTTATCGCGATCTTTTCGGCCCCCAACTCTTGCAGGGCCTCGACCATCGCATATCCGGCCATGTGAAAGGCCAGCGCGTGGGTGTCGGACAGTCGGGCGCAGTGGTCGCGTATGCCCTTAACACCCAGGCCGCTGGCATGCACCCAGTTCGACCCGACCTGGGCGGCGACATCCGCGCCGTTGCGGGCCATGACATGGGCGAAAGTGTCCAGCATTTCGAAATTCTGCCGCCGCTGATCCAGACCGTGGACATAGTCGGGGACGTGAAGCATCCAGCCATGGACACCGACGGTGTCGGGGGCGATGCGCTGGAAATCTGTGGGAGCTGCGTCCCAATCAAACGGGGGACAGGTAAAGCCGACCTGATGGGGAAAGAGCTTGTGCTCGGCCGCCCATGTCTCTGGCATTCCGGTCATGTCGGCGCCTGGTGGAAAGCGTCATGGGCGGAGATGTCGTCCAGCAGGTCCAGCCAGTCCGCGCGCGACCGCATCACGACCTGTGCGGTCGGAGTATAGGCAATCCCATCCCTCAGGGTGGCGGCGTGGATATGGATCTCGTCCGGCCACTTATCGGAGCGAAAGTAGAGTCGGGTTCCGCATTTTGGGCAAAAGCCACGGAATGTGCCGGGGGAGGATTCGAAGTGCGTGACTTCGCCATGCCAAGCAACCTCTGCAGGGTCCAGGCCAACAGTCGCCGTAAAGGGTGAAGATGTTGCCCGCTGGCAGTCCTTGCAGTGACAGACCAGGCTGCGCGTGACCGGCCCGGGTGAGGACCATTTGACCGCGCCGCATAGGCAGTGCCCTGACAGCAGGCTAGACATCCACCGCCTCGCGCATCCATCCCTGAAGCACCTTGATCGAGTGTTCCGAGTTCACCCCGCAGCGCGGATCGACGACCAGGGGGCCGGGCACGTAGCCGCGCGAGTTCAGCCCGCGTTGGACGGATTCGACCAGATGAATGTCCTCTTCGACGGTGGTGGCGCGGTCCTGGATGGCTAGACGGCGAATGGTCTCGTCGTCCTCGCCTGCGATCGTGTACCACCCGCGCCAGACGACGACATGATCCGCGTCAATCGCCCGCCAGTGATAGGTGTTCAGGACGTTCCCGGGATAGACCTGAAACGAGAACATCGGCCACAAAAACCAGCTGGAATAGTCCTCGGCATGGGCAACGCTGGTATCGATGTCATAGGTCATCGCGTCCAGGTTCTGGCATTCGGTCGTGTGCCGCAAGCAGTGCCCCTGCGGCTGGATGTCATAGGTTTCCGGCTTGACCACGCCGGTGGCAAAGGTCGGGTGGTTCAGG
>CAYWND010000475.1:0-2809 GCA_964459085.1 uncultured Oceanibium sp.
GGGCTGTCGGGATCCATCAGGTTGGCCTCGATATCCTCGAAACCTGCCGGGCGACGTTGCGCCGTCAGAACACGGGCGCCACGTTCCGCCAGCAAAGCCGCCGTCGCAGCACCGATACCCGAAGAGGCCCCCGTCACCAGGGCGATCTTGCCGTCCAACCTCATGTCACCGGCTTTCCGCCGTTCACCTCGACCAGCGCGCCGCACATGTACCGCGCGGCGTCCGAGGCCAGAAAGACCACCACGTCGGCGATGTCGGCAGGCTCGGCAATCCTCCCCAGCGGGACAGAAGCGTTTAGTGCCGCGATTGCGGCGTCAGGGTCCAGCCCGCGGGCCTGAAATCCCGTTCTCAGCATGGGGGTGTTCACTTCGTTGGGGCAGACCGCGTTCACGCGAATGCCCTGGTGGGCGTGGTCCCGCCCCAGGCATTGTGTCAACGAGGCGACCGCCGCCTTGGTCATCACGTAGACCGGGTGATCCGGCCCCGGATGCACGCCCCAACACGATGCGGTGTTGATGATTGCACCGCCGCCCTGGTCCGCCATGATCGGGATCGCGGCACGGCACAGGCGAAAGGGGGCTTCGACGTTGATCGCCATCGCAAGACGCAGATCATCGTCGGTGGCATCGGTGATTTTTCCGCGCGGGATCACCCCGGCGTTGTTGCACAGGATGTCCAGCCGCCCGGCCTGCGCTGTCACGCGCCCTGGCAAGGCGTCGCAAAACGCCGGATCCCGCAGGTCGCCGTCAAAGTCGCTGTCGCAAAGGTCGGTGCCAAACACCGCCGCGCCTTCGGCACGAAGGGCATGGACAATCGCCTGACCAATGCCGCCCGTTGCCCCGGTGACCAGCGCAACCTGACCGGACAAGCGCATCACTCAGTGCTCCTGGTTCAGCGCGTCAGCGGCGGGGATTTCCCGCTCGCGCCGGGCGATATAGTCCAGCAGCGCCTCGTCCGTTGCCTCGTCGAGCTTGGGTTCCTGATAATCCGCCAGCAAGGCCTTGGCCTGGCGAAGGGCGCGTTCGGTGATCTCGACCGCGCCTTCGGCCTGCCATTGCTCGATGGAGTTGTTGTCGAACATCTCGGGCATGAAGAACGCCCGCTGGAAGTTTTCCAGCGTGTGCGGATGGCCAAGATAGTGTCCGCCCGGTCCGATGTCGCCGACGGCCGAAAGCGCCTCGTCGAAATCGTCCCAGTTGATGCCTTGGGCCATCCGATAGCCCATCGCGCACATCTCGGCATCGACAATGAACTTGGCCATCGAACAATGCATCCCGGCCTCGTTCCAACCGGCCGAGTGCCAGATGTAGTTGGCCCCGGCCATCAGGACCGCGTTCAGCGTCATCGCACTTTCATAGCCTGCCTGTGCATCGAAGGTCTTGGCCCCGCCCAGCGTGTTCGAGGTGCGCCAGGGCACGCCGTAGTGGCGCGCCATCTGGCCGATCATGAAATTCATCAGGCTGATCTCGGGGGTGCCCGCCATCGGCGCACCGGACTTCATGCTGACCGTGCTGAGATAGTGGCCATAGATCGCCGGACAGCCCTTGCGGATCACCTGGGTATACGCCAGCGCGCTCAGCGCTTCGGCATTCAGTTGCGCGACTGTGGGCGCGACGGATGCAGGCGTGTTGGCGCCGCCCAGCACGAAGGGCGAGCACAGGACAGGCTGGTTCTTGCGGCAAAAGGCCCGCATGGCGCCCAGCATGGTTTCGTCCCAAACCAGCGGCGAGTTGCCGTTGCAGTTTCCGGTGACGACGGGGTGGGTTTCCATGAACTCCGCACCAAAGAGGATCGCACACATGTCCATGACATCCTCGGCGTTCTTGGGGCTGGTCGTCATGCCCATGAACGTCTTGTCGGAATGTTTCATCGAGGAATAGGTGATCCGCAGGTGCCGTTGACTGATCGGGTGGTCGTAAGGTTCCACGATATGGTGGGCCGACGAGTGGATCGCCGGCAGCATATGGCTGAGCTTGTGGAAATTCGCCAGATCCACCAGCGTCGGGTTTCGGCGCTGATCGTCCAGATCGCGCAGGTATGGCGCGCCGGTCATCGGGACAAAGATCGAGTGATCGTTGCCGAAGGGAAGGTTGTTGGCCGGATTGCGCGCGTGGTAGGTGAAAGTGTCCGGGATCGTGGCGATCAGTTCGCGTACCATGTGGCGGTCCAGATAGACCATCTCGCCATCGACCTTGGCGCCCGCATCCTTCCAGTCCTGCAAGGCGATGGGGTCCCGAAACTGGACACCCACATTTTCCAGGATATGCATCGACGCCGCATCGATACGTTCGATCTGCTCGCCATTCATAGGTTCGGTCAGAGGCAGCCGACGTTTCAGTGCGGGCAGCATCGTGACGTCGCGCGCCTGACGCACCGCCTTGCGCGCGCCGCGACCCCGGCGGGTGGTCCCAACAGCCTCGACCGTCATGCCTGCCCCCCGCTTCTCAGAACCTGAAGAGGGCCACCAAAAAGACTATCCCACATGGTCGCCGTCCTTCGGATCGGTCAGGTCGATCCAGATTGTTTTCAGCTCGGTATACTGATCATGCGCGTGCACGCCGTTGTCGCGCCCGCCAAACCCCGATTGCTTGTAGCCACCAAACGGGGTCGAGGCGTCGCCTTCGCCGTAGCAGTTGACCGTCACTGTGCCCGCGCGGATATCACGTGCGGATCGCAATGCGGTACGCAGGTTGGCGGTGAACACGCTGGCGGTCAGGCCATAGTCGGTTGCGTTGGCCAGCGCGATAGCCTCGTCCGTCGAGGCGACCTCGATCACCGACAGGACAGGGCCAAAAATCTCTTCCCTTGC
>CAYWND010000476.1:0-2801 GCA_964459085.1 uncultured Oceanibium sp.
CATCAGGGCGATGCTCATGTCCGGATGGCGTTCAAGAAGGTCCCGAAACGCCCGATCCGAAATGCTGGCGATCCGCGACGGTTCCAGCGCGACGACGCTGGCTGATCGCGGCGCGCCGTCGATCACGGAGAACTCGCCGAAACAATCCCCTTCGGCAATCGCGGAAAAGGACACTTCCCTCCCCTTTTCCGAGTAATTGGCGACTCGAACCAACCCTTCCAGCAGGAACAGGACATCGCCGCTGTCGTCCTGAAAATCGATGATCATCTGCCCGCTGTCATAGCGTCGTTCCGTCCAGGCCGCGCGCAGTGCTGCGCGGGTCGTGTCGCGCACCTGTCCAAGCATCGTCTCTTCGGGATACTGGACCTCGAGATTTGCGTTATAGCGAAGAGCCATCGTTTCCCCCCGATCTGTCTTCATCTGGTTCGTGCGGGCAAATGCAGCGTTTAATCGTGACCCGTTTATGCGCCCGACAGCCTAGCGATAATGTGAGATTATACACAACTTCAGGCCTGAAATCAGCCCTGATCAGCGGATAAGGTGTGGCTTGGGCCCTCACTAACCATATGGCCGGGAATGATTTCTTGACCTTACGGTCAATGCGGTCGTTCCCCTTCCATTTCTCGTGCTAGGTCGCCGCCGGGCACCAGTGTTTCGGGATCAGTGGCCCGGATCGCGCTGGCGCCGCGCGCCTCGATCACCGCATTCAGTTCCGCACCCAGCAGCACCACGAACGCGCTGAGATAGAACCACATCAACAGCGCGATGACTGCGCCCAGGGATCCATAAATCTGATTGTAGGACCCGAAATTGCTGAGATAGGTCGAAAACGCGGCCGAAACCGCGACCCACAGCAGCGACGCCAACAGGTTGCCATAGGTGATCACAGGGGCCCTGTCACCCGAGGGCGCGGGCCCGTATCGATAGAGAGTCCCGATCCCGATGGCGACGGACGCCAGAGCAATCGCCCAGCGCAGCAGGTCCAGCACGGCCCCGTTCCACCCTCCCAACGGGAAAAACGCCAGGATCGCCGGGATCACGACCACGCTGGCCAGCGCCACCAGAGACACGGCAATCAGCATCATCGTCAGAAGGTAGGCCACCAGCAGCCCCCAGAAAAAGTTCCGTGGCGCCTTTTCGTGCCCGATCAGGCCCAAGCCGCCGATCATGGCAGATACCCCCGCGCGCGCACTCCATATCGCCAGCAGGACACCGGCAACCGACGCCGCCCCCAGCGTCGACCGCCCAGCCGACAGCAACGCCTCGATCTGTTGTGACAAAAGCGCGTGAACGGGCGCCGGCAGGACCGGTTCAGCTATGGTCAGGGTCTCGCGTATGGCCGTCGGATCCGAGATATATCCGAACACGGCGATCACGGCCGCAATCGCGGGAAACAGCGCAAGCATCGCAAAAAAGGCGATCCCGGCGGCGATCAGCGACAGCCGCTTGTCGCCCGCGCCTCGCACGACGGATCGCGATACCCCGAACCAGTCCCGGGCCGAGAACGGCCCACGGCGCACGGCGTGACCATTCACCCTGACGTCTGCATTCAACATCCAAGTCGCCCCTGACTACGCCCTGCGACCACTTTCAGCCGTCGACATCCTGTGATCAACCGGTCAGTAATCCCGTTCAAAGAAGACACCGATGGTGCTGTCACCTTCGCTGTCGACGCTGACCTTTCCGCGCACCGACCGGGTGATATCCAGATTGATCGTGGCCTTGCTGTCGCCGGACCCCTGCGCCTCGACATCCAGATAGATGTTTTCGTTCAGATAGGCTCCCGCACGCACGCCCAGGTCGCCTTCTTCATCTGACGTCACATCCAGGTCCGACAACCCAAATCGCGATCTCAGGCTGCCAACCGCGCCACCGCCCCCGCCGGCAAGTGTCGCCGCGGCACTGGCAAGTTGCGCCAACTGCAACGGGGACAAGTCCGACACGCTGCGGCCAAAGATCAGTTGGGCCAGAACCTCGTCCTCGGGCAACGGCGGTGACGAAGTAAAGGCGATCTCTGGCTCGGACGCGCGGCCCGAGATTTCGACGTTCACCGTGACGTCGTCGTCGGTTTCCGTTTCCGCAACCAGCAGGATCTGCGGATCGAGGTCCCCGATCAGCGCGACCGAGCCTTCATCGAATTCCACCCTCTGGCCTGGCAGGCTCAAACGGCCCCGGATAAGGTCGATCTCTCCCAGCGGGGACAGGTCGTCCAGTGTCCCACGGATCTGCAGGCTGCCGCCCATTTCGGCATCCAGCCCCCGGCCGCGCACGAATATCTGGTTGGGCGCATTGACCAATACATCCAGATCAATCCGCGGCGCGCCCTGTGTCGACGCTTCCTCGGGGTCCAGCAGATCCGCACGATCCAGGGTCAGCCGGACGTCACGGGGCGGGTTGCGATGGCGCACATCCAACAGCACGCCCTGATTGATCCCGAAACTTGATGGGATCGCAATCTCGGCCCGCTGCACGTCGATCCGCCCCGCCACGCGGCCCGCGGCAAGCAATCGGCCGGAATAACTTACGTTTCCAGACAGACGAGTCGTCAGAATACGGCCATCACTGTAGACAACATCGTTCAACACCGCCTCAAGCCGCGCGGGAAAATCCCTTTCGGCGGCCACGTCGATCTCGCCATCCAGGGTCACGCGCCCGCCTTGCGCAAACACAGCCGATCCGGGCGACAGGCTGATCGTCTGACCCGACAGGCGGGCGTCCAGTGAAATCTGTTCCAGCCTCAGATTTGTAGCCCCCGACACGAACACGCCATCCCGGATCGCGGCGTTCCCAGAAAAAGACGG